>JAUILB010000316.1 GCA_030432815.1 Alphaproteobacteria bacterium
GAAAAGGAGAAAGCCATGGCATTTCCAGACGGCTGGGGCCGCAAACAAAAAATTACCATTAACAATACTAAAGTAAGTGGGAGCGGGACACACAGTAACATTATTTACCCTGTAACATTAGATGATATTAACGCTGAAGTTGTTGATGCCGGATCAAACAGTGCATTAAATGGTGGTGGCGACATTAGGTTTAGTTCTGATAGCGCAGGTGTGATACAATTGCCTTGTCATGTGATCGCTTGTATCCCTCATGCTACACCTGGATCACGAAAATTTCTTGTCAATGTTGAAATACCAAACATATCGACATCAAACGATACGGATTTTTATATTTGGTATAAAAAAACAGGTGAGAGCCAGCCTGTTGCTACTGATATTTATGGGCGTAACGCTGTATATTCTACCTGCATATCTGCTTACTATTTAGGCGATAGCAGAACTGTGGATTTGACTGGAAACGGCAATGATCTAACAGTAAATAACGCACCAACAGCAACGACAGGCCTATTTGACGGTGGTGCTGATGATTTTAATGGTTCAAATAATTATCTATCCTCTGGCACAAGCGATTTTAACACTGAAAGTATTTATTCCATTGAAGTACTCTATAAGCATGATAGTAATTCAATGGATGCTTATGCCTGTCTTGTTGCAATAGGGGGGTATGATACAGGTGATGGTGGTATGACTATTGAGCGTGAAGGTAGCACAAATCAGTGGTCACTTACCAGTTTTCCGGCAAATAACAGCAATATTGATGAGATAATTTCTTTTCCATCAATCAATTCATGGAATCTTGTCCATCTTTGCTCGGACCGGGGAAATACAGATACCAGTTTTTACTGGAATGGTTCAATTATCGGAAGTGAAAACACATCACATACACGGGGAAATAATAGCGCACAATTAAGAATTGGTGCTGCTGTAACATACGGCGATAATGCAGCCGGTATTATTGAATTTATTTACATTTATAACTTTTATCCAAGCGCTGATTTCATCGCTACACGTGATGAGTTAATATTAAATCATAGCACGTTTGCCACAGCAGGTACGCCTGAAGCGGTAAGTGGTGCTACTACATTGGTAGTGGCAGATACTTCGCATGACCATAGTGCGGATAATTTTGCACTGACGCAGAATATTACTATGGGAATTAATGACATTGCACATATGCAGACGGTAGAAAGCCCGCTATTAGTGGAAAATATCTATCTGATGATCTTTAACGGCGGGCATGTTCATAGTGCAGATTCCAGTAATCTCATAGAGAATATTAATTTATTGCCGGATGGCAGTACACATAGTCAAAGTAGCCCTGGCATTTCAATAACACAGGCTCATCAACTGGAAACTGATGATGCAAGCCATGCTCAGTCAGCAGGTTCCTGTAATGTAGGTGAATATAGTATTCTGGCAACTGACAATTCGAACCATATATTTTCCAGTGACACATTTCCTATTGATCAGGTTCATTTACTGGATACAAATGAAGGACATCATGCCCAGATTGGTGAAAATATGCTGCTGACTGTTGCATCTGATCTTGTTATCCAAACCTCTTTGCATAATCATGTAGGCGAAGGATTAACTCTCCTTACTGAGACATCCATTCAGGTTCAATCATCTCTTCACGCATTTCTGAGTGCAGGTATTAGCATTGGTTATAATGTAAATCTTGTGTCTTTGAACGCCGCACACAATCATTTTGCTGATCAGTTGTTAATCACACAAAATCATGTATTCCTGATTGAGAGTTCAGAGCATGCATTGACAAATGATAGTCTAACAATCCAAACAATGATTAATACTGCAGAAGGTGTGCACGGCCATATAACCGAAACTCCGGATCTTTCACAAATCCACATTCTTCAGGAATTGGGCGATTATCTTCAACATGATGTCGATGAGCCTTTTGTACGAATTCCCCCCGGAATTTGGGGCTTTATAGGGGAGACTGCCAACAACTGGTCGACACAAGATGAAGCATCCAGTAGTTGGACAGAGCAGTCCGAAGCGTTAAATGACTGGGAAGAACAATAAGCAGGGAAGGTTACAATATTTCCCCTTGACATTATTGGGACCCGCAAAGAAACTTTTTATCTACTTGGGGTTCGTGCGAATTCCTATCTTAAAACAAAATCCCAAAGTGGCCGGGATAAAGGCCGCTACTCCAGACATATAATCATATTTTTATCTCAAAATTATATTTCGACAATATATAATTATATCAAGTGATTATATTCTATATCTAATCTTTTACATTAATATTAATAAAGGAAATTAGCATGGCAAAATCAGTTCATGACGATGTGCTTGATGGTGCACTGAATATCATCAAAACCAATGCAAATATAATGACGGTTTGTTCTTCTGAACCAACAACAAGAACGGAAGCGGTTACAACCTATGCATTGGGTGATGTAACGATGGCATCTGGAGACTTTACCAATGCAAACGGTGATACATCCGGCCGCAAGACAACCGTTGCATCGAAATCAGGTGTCAATGTGGATACCACGGGCACAGCAACGCATGTTGCACTGTGTGATGGGACGCGGCTTTTATATGTAACAACCTGTACATCACAGGCACTTACAAGCGGTAATACGATAACCTTTCCCGCCTGGGATATCGAAATTGCTGACCCATCATAACTTTACCTGACGCCCTGCCGACTGTGTTGGCAGGGTTTTATCTTATCTGGAGACGATGATGAGCACAAATAGAACATTTGAAATCGAAAAACCGGATGGCATAACGGTTTCAGAAATTGTGGAAGCGGACAAAGATAACACCACCCGGGACATTCAGGATTATCGCGGTCAATACAAACCCGAATATAAAGATCAGGCGGTAAAATTATGTGCCCTTGGTGCCATTGATGATGATATTGCGGATTTTTTTGATGTATCCATCAGAACCATTTACAACTGGAAAAATGAATTTCCCGACTTTGCCGATGCGCTTCGAAATGCGAAGCTTGCCCTTGACAGCAAGGTTGTGCGCTCGCTTTTTGAACGGGCAACCGGTTATTCCCACAAGGATTATAAATTTGTAACCCATGGTGGGAAAATCACCGATGTGCGGGAATATGAAAAACATTATCCGCCGGAAACAGCGGCGATGGTTTTCTGGCTTAAAAACCGTCAGCCGGCCCTATGGCGCGATAAGCAACACATGGAACTAAGCACCAGTATCACCATTGAACGGCTTTCTGAGGGGCGGGAACGGGCATTTAAGCGGATAAAACCGGAAGAATAAGCCGCATGACCCAGCAAATTGACAATCCCGATATAAAACTTGCGGATGAAATTGCGGAATTTTACGCCGATCCGCTTGGTTTTGTGCTTTATGCGTTCCCTTGGGGGGAGGATCATTCGCTTCTTGAAGGGGCGGACGGTCCACGCAAATGGCAGTGGGAATTCCTGGAACAGTGGGGCCGTGAAATCCGCGACCGTGCGTTTGACGGTAAAAACCCGGTAACGCCGAT
>JAUILB010000317.1 GCA_030432815.1 Alphaproteobacteria bacterium
AATGGATTTTGTGATATCAGCAACCAGTGGGAAGTTGATTTTGCCAATACCACCCTTTTCTACGGGTGTATTGCGCCATGCATAATGGGAAAACTGACTGTCAACGCTTACACCAACAACTTTACATCCGAGTTCCTTAAATTTATCCATACGATTGGAAAATGCAATAATTTCGGACGGGCAAACGAAAGTAAAATCAAGCGGATAAAAGAAAACAAGACCATAGCTACCACCAAGATAGTGGTGTAGGTTCATTTCACTGATTGAGCCGTCTTCCATAACGGTTTGAGCGGTAAAGTCAGGGGCTTTCTGGCCGATGAGGGACATTTAAATTCTCCATTTATGATTATAATTTTAAGATAGCTGTTAATTAGAATTGTTTTAAAATAGTTATATCCCCTTTCGCTAGTCAAGAGAATAATATTCAATTTTTCTTGATCGTGACAGTCTAGTCCCAGACGATCGTATCACCAACACGGTTATCAACCATAATGATGCAGTCAAAAATTTCAAACGAAGGTTTGCAACCGACCCTTTTTTCAAAATCGGGTATAAAATTATCATTAAATAATGTCTTTGCCTTTTCCAGGTTTTGCCAGTTATAGATTGTCATGAAAGTTTGGTTCTTTTCGTCGAATGTGAATTGCTTACTGTTAAGTCCGTCCATATTTTCAAACATTTTAGCGGCTACTTTCATTCGTTCTATTGCCTGATTACGGGATAAATTTTCTGGATATTTAAATTTAACGATAACTGTTGTCATGAGATTTTCTTCGTTTGGTGTTTTGGCGGTTGTACTTTAAAATTAATATGTATAATTTAATTTTATGGATGGCGACAAAAACAGCAACAATAATTTTTTGCCAAAAAAATGTGAAGTAAGTGACCTTGTTATGCGGGACGGGGTGCGTCTTCGCACAGGATATTTTCCCGCGAAAAGAAAAGCGGTGGCGACCATATTGCTTGTGAATGGGCATCGTGAATTTTTAGAAAAATATAAAGAATTCATAGAAAATCTTCAGGCACGCGGTTTTAATGTTTTTAGCTATGATCATCGCGGGCAGGGGGGGTCTGACAGAAAACTGAAGAATCCAAGAAAAAGTCATAATCCGGATATTAACGCGATAATTCAGGATATGCATGAAATTGTTGTAAGGCTTGTGCTTCCAAAAGTTGCCGGTACACGACTTCATCTGGTAGCACATTCTTGGGGGTCACAATTTGCCATTCGGTATTTACATGATAATCCCGGTATCTTTGATCGGGCTGTGCTTATGGCACCATTTACGAATTTTAATATTGGTGGAAAAACTTTTACGTACCTGACCAAGACTTATGCGAAAATTGCCAGCTTCCTAGGGTTTTCGAAATTTTTTGCCCCAGGGCAGGCGCGACATAAAGACATGATTGATCATGAATATGCCTTTGAACGTCTTACACATGACAGGGAACGTTATGATTGGTCGCAAAAGGTGCTTGAAGCGAAACCGGAACTGTTTATTGGTGGTGTGACATTTGGTTGGCTTTCCGGTGTGATTAAAAGCATAGATACAATTAAAACACCGGGATATACGGAAAGCATTGAAACACCGGTGCTCACGCTACTCGCTGATGATGAGCAGGTTGTCGATAATGACACCACAATTGAGCTTGTTAAAAAAATGCCAAATGCCATTTTGAAAACAGTAAAAGGCGCACGTCATGAATTATACCGCGAAGTAGATAGTATTCGTGACGGGGTTTTGGCGGATATTACCATTTTTCTGTCGCAGGGATTGGGTGATGAGAACAAATCCAAAGTTTATCAGGTCAAATTTGACGGTATGGTTATTGGTGCTACACGCTTTGAAAGTGGTGATCCGACGCGTGGGGTCGTGGCCGGTGCCCTGCTTGAATATGATAAACCGTTAAAATATGATTTTTTTGTGGATCTCATAAATAAAGGTGTTTTTATCAATGTGGATCATGAAAGGACATTAAAGTTCATTAATGTAAATGCCATAGACAGAGTTACAGTGCATTTAGATGATGGATCGCAGGTAATTGGAATTAATGGCGTACATTTCGTTAGCATTGATGATAAACATTTTATAGTCACGTTGATTGGCATCAATTTTCCGTTTTATGCAGAAGAATTTCCACATCACTGCAAAACCTATCTCGATAAATTAAAAGCCGATAGCGAAAATCAGCTATATTAGCATAATGTTGGTCAAACGGTTGTATTGAGCAGCCCAATAACCTGTTCATGAAGGCGTTGATCACCGCAAGCAACAACCTGACCACCGTCTGTAACCTGTTCACCAGCCCAATTTGTGACAATACCACCGGCCCCTTTGATGATTGGGATTAGGGCCTGTATATCATGGGCATTAAGGCCGCTTTCAATCACAACATCGATAAACCCGCTGGCAACCATGGCATAAGCATAACAGTCATAACCGTTGCGCATCATTTTGGCGCCTGCAGCAACCCGGAAAAATTTATCCTGTTCTTCTTCACCATTAAAAAGCTGTAATGGATCAGTCGTAGAGATAGTTGCATTGAATATAGTCTCACAAGGTCTTGTTTTTATGGGATTTCCGTTTAAGAAGGCACTATCTGATGTCCCGATGTAGCGTTCTTTCAGATAGGGTTGATCAAGCATTCCGATAATGGTTTTTCCGTGATGCTGTAGGGCAATTAATGTTCCCCAGGTTGGGATTCCGGTAATATATGATCTGGTGCCGTCAATCGGATCAATTATCCATGTATAATCACTTTTTTTATCTTCGAATGCTTCTTCCTCTCCCATAATATTATGATCTGGAAAATGGCTTCTTATGTTTTCGCGGATTACTTTTTCAGTATTTTTGTCGGCAATCGTAACAGGGTCAAAGGTGCTTTTTAATTTGGGGCCCTTATTTTCAATGTTAACTGATTTTTTAAAATACCGAAGACTTACTTTTGCAGCTTCATTGGCGACGTCGTTTAAGAAAGTTATGAATTTGTTATAGTCAGTTTTTGACATCGATTAACCCTTTTGTTCACAAAAGATGTTTCAGGGATTTTCAAGCCGATGTCAAGAAGAGGAAGAAAATTATTCCTTTCCAATACGTGGCGTGCCCGGCGTACTGCTACCAAATGAACGGTTAAGCGTATTGGTGCTGTCCTCCGCAAGCGCGATGGCATCCGATAATAAAACCAGAATTTTCAAGTTATTACGAAGAACATGGTGTGCTTCAGGTTTATCATCTTCCATAATTTTTGTTGCACGGTAAAGAATATCATTGCGTACACTTTTTAGAATATCCTCAAGCTTATAGCCATCCGGATTAACATCTGAAGAAAGAAAATGTGTCATGACAACCCCTAATAATGGTTTTTCTGACATAAAACATATAGGGTATATCTTAATGTTTGGTAAAATAAATGTATTACCAGCCAATATTTAGGTATATTGGCTGGATACGAATATTATTGGGACTAAACTGCGGCTGCTTTGGCGGCT
>JAUILB010000014.1 GCA_030432815.1 Alphaproteobacteria bacterium
TTCCTGAACAAGATATTCAATTGACGCCTGCGAAAGCTCAGCATTTTCATTTCTTACCATCGCTTCAATCACGTCTTCATTACCATGTTCAATCAATTCATCGGTAACTTCCTGGCTGACATACGCCCTGATGGCAATTGCTAACCGGTGAGCATCAGTTCTGTTTCTAATCGTTTCGATGAGATCCTCGTCCCTTAAAAGAGTGCATTTTTCCAGAATCGGGCGAGCAACCTCGATATGATCATTTGCAAGCATTGTAACCAGTTCAGGTGACATTTCTTCGGATTCCGCCAATCGCTCTGCCAGTCTTTTTCTTATGGTTAGTTCAACGCTTTTTAAAAGCTTGACCATGATGTCGTTCATCAGCACGCGCTCATGCTCATTCAGTCGCCCTTCAGGGGATAGAAACATATCAGAAATATTTTCCATCAGAACCTTTTTAGATCCTTCTGAATTATCCTGTGCGAGCTTTATCAAGCCTTCTGATGAGAGTTTATCATTCATGTGCTATTTAACTAAACTTTAGCCCCTAAAAATTCTGTAAAATCCGATTTTCTTTTACATTGATAATTTTTAAACACACAAGGTTAACAAAATCTAAATTTCTTTGTTTTTCAAGGAGTTCAATGTCGTTTTTTTTAATAATTTAGCTTAACGTGAAGACTCGATAAACGAAATGTCCCCGCCAAAAACAAATGTTATTTTAAAACAATATATGAATGGATTTTAGTATTAATGCCTTCAGGAGTGAACAAAGTATACCCTTAAAAAAATGGCACGACAGGATACACAAAAATAGCAATACCTTTTAAACGTTTATCTTCAGTAGGTTAAAGGAATATTAACAGGTGGTGCGCTCGGCCGGACTTGAACCGGCAAGCCCCAGGGGGCGGCAGATTTTAAGTCTGCTGTGTTTACCAATTTCACCACGAGCGCCTTTGAAATTGCGTAGCAGGTAAAACGAAAGGTGGGTATGCCACATTCTTTCACTTATGTGAACACAAAGAATTAATTTTTTTAATTTTTTTTAGAAAAAAGCTAATTTTTTCCCTGTAATGCCTCGCCTTCAAACGATTCATATCCCTTTTTACTAATTTTATCCTGAAGTTCGCTAAAGGCCTGGTTTAATTCATTTTCCATCACAGTTCGCAATATAAATGTCGCACCGTATGAACCCGCCTTGTAAAATGGGTAACTCCCAATCGATAAATATTCGTAACTGTTTTCAATTTCGACAAGGACATCGGCAAAAATGCTCTCTCCCGCGTACACGTGAAGCGCTTTGGAAAGTATTTTTGCGCCACCTGAAATCCTATGCTCAATATCAAGTAACATTCCTTGCATCACCACAGGAATACCGGCCAGAACAAAAACATTTTCCATTTGAAACCCCGGTGCCGCACTAACCGGATTTTTGATGAGGCTGGCTCCTTCGGGTATCATCGCCATTTTCAGCCTTGCGGGGGTCAAGTTATCCGTTCCCATTGCATCGGCGAGCATCTTTTTTGCATCCTCATTCAGAGTTAAGGCCACACCAAATGCCTTTGCGATATTTACTGCTGTAATATCATCATGCGTCGGGCCGATACCTCCGGTTGTGAAAAGATAATCAAACCGAGAACGGCAATCATTGACATTGTTAATTATTCGTTCTGCCACGTCCGGAATAACCCTGACTTCATCAAGTATAATCCCAACACCATTTAACCAGTTTGCTAAAAAATTCAGATTCGCATCTTTAGTCCGGCCAGACAGTATCTCGTCTCCGATGATAATTAGTGCTGCTTTGACTTTTTTTCCCATTTATCCGTCAACCTGATTGAATCCATTATCAATTGAGACTATATCGTAAGACATGAAATTTGAACATGAACTTTTCCACGGCACTCTTATAAAAAGGTATAAGCGATTTTTAGCCGATGTTAAATTGGATAGCGGTGAAATCGTTACTGCTCATTGCGCTAATAGTGGGTCCATGCTTGGTTTAAAAGACGAAGGTAATGAAGTATGGCTTTCGCCCGCCACCAACCCGAAAGCCAAATTAAATTATAAATGGGAAATCGTTCAGGTAGAAAATGTTCCGGTTGGTATCAATACTTCCCTGCCCAATAGATTGGTGGAAGAAGCAATTTTAGATGGCACAATTTCAGAGTTACAGGGCTATCAAAATTTGAAAAGAGAAGTGAAATACGGGGAAAACAGCCGGATTGATATTTTTCTGAGTGGCTCTACTTACGGCAAACCTGATTGTTATGTCGAAATTAAGAATGTCACCATGAGTCGCGAAAAAGGGATAGGCGAATTTCCTGACGCCGTAACCAGTCGCGGCACTAAGCATCTTAAAGAATTGGGTGATATGGTGGATCAGGGCTACCGAAGTGTCATGCTGTATTTGGCACAAAGACCAGATATTAAAAACATGAGAATTGCATCAGACATTGACCCTACTTATGCTGATGCGTTAAAAGTGGCAAAAGATAAAGGCGTTGAAGCATATTGTTATAAATGTGATATTTCGCCTTCAGCGATTAATGTGGATAAAATGGTCCCAATATTGGACGTTTAATGAGATATGTAAAAGCATCAGACGCACCAGTTGAAGCAACGAGTGCAATAAAAATATATGAGCCGACAGATTTTGAAGGCATGAGAAAAGCCGGCAATCTGGCGGCGCGCACGCTGGATATGATTACACCGCATGTTCAGCCGGGCATTACAACCGATGAACTTGATAAGCTTTGTGCTGATTTCGTTGCTGATCATGGCGCCATAAGTGCGCCGCTAAATTATAACGGGTTTCCAAAATCTATCTGCACATCAATTAATCATGTAGTCTGCCATGGGATACCCGGTCCGAAGAAGCTTAAAAATGGTGATATCATCAATATTGATGTTACGGTAATTGTGGATGGATGGTATGGCGATACAAGCCGGATGTTCTATGTGGGACAGCCAAGTGTGAAGGCCAAGCGCCTTGTGGATATCACATATGAATGCCTGATGCGAGGCATTGAAAAGGTTAAACCTGGTAACACAATGGGGGATATCGGTTATGCTATCCAGCAATATGCGCACAGCGAACGTTGCAGTGTCGTTGAAGTCTTTTGCGGACATGGCCTTGGTCGCATATTTCACGATAGTCCAAATGTCCTTCATTATGGTCGTCCGGGCGAAGGGGCCGTGCTAAAAGAAGGTATGTTCTTTACAATCGAACCTATGATTAACCTGGGGACAAAGGATGTAAAAGTTTTGGCAGATGATTGGACGGCTGTGACACGTGATAAATCACTGTCAGCGCAGTTTGAACATAGTATGGGGGTGACAGCAGACGGTGTAGAGATTTTCACACTTTCGCCGGAAGGTCATACAAAACCGCCCTATGGCTGATGATCATCAAAAAGGACATAGAGAAAGGCTGAAAGCACGTTTTCGAAAAGGGGGGCTAAGTGCCCTCGCCGACTATGAACTTTTGGAACTTCAGCTTATGACCGCCATCCCCAGGCGGGATGTCAAACCACTGGCTAAGAAACTTATTCAAATATTTGGATCGTACGCCGAAGTCATTAGTGCTGAACCTGAACGGCTTGCCAATGTTTCCGGTGTTGGTGAAAATGTTATTACAATATTAAAACTCGCTGAAGCGACGGCACAAAAACTTGCCGAAGGGGCTGTTTTGGAAAAACCGGTCCTTAATAACTGGCAGGCACTCCTGGATTATTGTAGTGCACAGATCGCATATAAAAAGAAGGAGCAATTTCGCGTGTTGTTTCTTGATCGTCGTAACAGACTTATTGCAGACGAAAAAATGCAGGAAGGGACAATAGACCATACCCCTGTATATCCACGCGAAATTATTAAAAAGGCGCTTGAATTAGGGTCTTCAGCGATCATTCTGGTACATAATCATCCCAGCGGAAATCCGACGCCAAGCCGTGATGACATTGAAATGACTAAACAAATCAATGAAATAGGTAAGCAATTGGGTGTGATACTGCATGACCACCTTATTATCTCAAAAGGGGGTCATAGCAGCTTTAAATCAATGAATTTACTCTAAAACCACTTTTTCCAATTAGACTTTTAATCGTGTCAGATAGGGCTTAAGACAGTTCGCAGTATGATAAGCGTGACCACCAGTCTGGTTTGAATATTCGGTATTGGTTATTTCTTCATCGCCATCCGTGCCAATAATCGTAACCAAATCACCGATTTTGATATCATCGGAATCAGTCACATCAATTGATGTATGATTGGCCGTTATCAAGGCGATCATCGGATATTTTTTACCCTTGATAATCACATTTGCATTATTGACGCTATTTAATGAAAACCCGTCAGAATAGCCAAGTGGAAGTGTTGCAATACGCATTGGTTTTTCAATTTTGAAGGCCTGATGATAACCTATTGATTCGCCTGGTTCCATGTCCTTTACGTAAATTACCCGCGTTTTTACACCCAGGACAGGTCTTATATCCATATTCGGCATGGGCTCAAGTCCGACAAGCGCACTGCCCGGCCGCACCATATCAAGATGAGAACCGGGGTCATGATCCACTTCAGCGCTTGAGGCTGCATGACGAATACCCAGATCAATACCTTTTGCCCTGGCATTATCATAAACGGCATTCAGACGTTCAATCTGTACAGGGTTAAAGTCGGCATCTTCCGTCATGGCCGTCAGCACGCCTTCTATTTCAATATGTGAAAGTGCTGCTACCTTTTCCACGAATGCATCTGCAATTTTATAAGGAACCCCAACACGCCCAAGCCCTGTATCAATTTTAATATGTACTTTTGCAATGCGGTCAAGCTTTCGTGCTTCTTCATTTAAAATATCGACTGCATCCGAAAAAACAGACTGGCTGATGTTATGGGTAATAGCCGTGCGGGCATCCCGTGCCGAGAACGGGCCCAGATTAAGGATCATACCACGAACCTGATTATGCCTGAGCAGTTCTCCTTCATCCATTTTTACTACAGCAAAATGTTCTATCCCTTCGAGGGCCATACTTTGGGCAATTTCTACAATTCCATGACCATAAGCATTACATTTAACCACCGCCATAATGGGGCGGCCATTTATTTTTTTGCGCACTTCAGCAATATTATGTTTCAGGTTATCGATGTTAAGCTCTACCCAAGTATCGAACTGGTCTTCAACCGTTTGCGGAGGTGGCCCGGCCATGCCTGCTTCCTGTGCCTGTGCCATTGTCGCTGTGGATCCCGTCAGCACAACACCCGCTGAAACAGTGCTCGCCAGTTTCATAAAGTCTCTTCGTGTCTGTTTTATTGTTTTTGGCATTCATACCTCCCTTTCGCAGTAATTATGATATTATCTGTTTTCTTAGAAACTTGTAATTTAAAAAATAAATATTGTACTCTTTTATAGAAGATATCACCATAAATATCATGACCTGTATATACAAGAATAAACAAAGATAAAATTATGACAAGAGAAGAATTTGATAAATATTGTGGATCATTGAAATCCACAACGCATGTTATTCAATGGGGCGATGCCAGCGTATGGAAAATTGGTGGTAAGGTTTTTGCCATTCATTCCGGTCTTGGCCAAGAAAATACCCATACTTTAAGTTTTAAATGCAGCGATCTTAATTTTCAGATTTTATGCGAACTTGAAGGCATAATCCCGGCGCCTTATCTGGCGCGTGGAAAATGGGTGCAGGTTAAGACAAGAGAAGCCATGTCAAATGATGATGTGAAGGATTATATCAAGGCTTCATATGATATCATTTCCAAAAAACTAACACGGAAACTGCGTAACGACCTGGGCTTGGAATAATAATGTTAAACTAATTTTCCTTTAACGGTCCAGTATTGTGTTTTTCGTTTGCATCCACTTCTTTCATAACGAAACCCATAACCTTATCAAAATCAGCAGGCAGTTCATCGGGATCCGGTTCTGAGGCCGCCTGTTTGATTAGCTTAAACTGGTTATAATATTTTATGCACTTTGGACAAATCATTAAATGTGAAAAGAAGCGTAACCGGGTAGCAACATCTACTTCGCCGTCAATTATATCTGATATTTTATTAGCAATAACACTACATTTTCTATACATGACCGATTACTCCTTGCTCAAAGTGGACCTAACGGCTGCTCTTAACGCCGAACGCGCACGATGGATTTTAATTCTCAGATTTCCTGCACTTATGTCCAATGTTGCACATATGTCCTCTGTCCCAAGACCTTCTACTTCCTTAAGCAGAAGAACCTCACGGTACACATGAGGTAATTTATTTATCTCATCATGGACGATACGGAGCATTTTTTTATGCTCAACTTCTCTTGCAGCACGCCCATCCCATTCAATACAATCTTCCCTCCAATGGCCATCACCTTCATTGAAATAAGTATTTTCAGGGTCATCACCAACATCTACAAAATTCTTCTTTCGTCTTATTTCATCGATAGACTTGTTTCTTACCGCACGGTATAGCCAGCTTTTAATGCTACATCGTCCGTCAAATTTATCTATCGTGCGATACACATTTACCAAAGCTTCCTGCACAACATCTTCTCCTGATGCATAATCGCCCAGCATTCTTTTTGCATAAGCAATCAACCCTGCACCATTGCGCGACAATACATCTCGCCAGACTTCACTATCTCCCGATTTTAAAGCCGCGATTTGATCCCTGTTTTCCGCAGTCATTTTGTGATGTTTTTCATCAACCCGCATACTTGTTCTTTCTACCCGCCAAGCTTTCTGACCAAGTGAGCTTAAACTACTCCTTCTTTATCTTAATGCCCTGCTAATCCTGAACAAGGCTTTAAATCGCATAAGGCTACAAGGTTTTAAAGATTTGCTCCAGTGACAGAGGTTGGACCTGGAGGATTACCAGGAGAACGTTGAATATGTATACCTCTGCCACTGTCGCAAACGCTGCGGGTAACTTAAAGACGGGCCGCTCACAAAAACGTTACAAAAAAAATGTAACAACCACGAAAAAATACCGTCATTACACTATCGGCAACATCAAATGTGTGTTCGATACTTTTATTTTATTTAAAGAACGGAATGTCGATGACAAGAATTGTTCCCCCACACGTCATTGACCTCTGTCCGGTTCCGGCATTTGCCGGAACCGGTTTTAAAAAATTTATCTGAATTTATATACTGCGCATTTTGATATACACATAATAAAGCCCCTAACTATTTTTTAGTTAGAGGCTTATTGTTGGTCGGAATGACAGGATTTGAACCTGCGACCTCTTCACCCCCAGTGAAGCGCGCTACCATGCTGCGCTACATTCCGTCAAATGGTGGTGCAATATAGCGACTGCACAACATTCCCGCAACAGGCCAATTGATCTTTGGCAAAATTATTTATACCATTTCAAAAAAATAATTAAATCGGGAATTAAAAATGATTAAAAAACTATCAATTCTAATGCTTTTTCCATTGATCCTAAGCAGTTATGCGCAAGAAACATCCGCTGACGAAATTAATTTGGAGGAATTTACAACGGATAACATCCATTTTCATATGGGCGTGGTCGCAGCCTTCGCCGAAGTGGTTAAATTGGACGTAAAACAAATTGGCCTTAGCGAAATGTTCACGGCTGAAGAGGCCGATAAATGGGAAACTGTCATCAAACATATAACAGATCGCAACGGCGTACTATATTATCGCGAAGATGATTTTCTTGTCACAGATTTATTTCCCGCATCTCTAACCGAAGGACTGACATTATTTGTCATTTATAAGGGTGACACTTTGGACAAATACAAAGCCCTTAAAGCCAGAAAAGCCGGATTAATTGCTCAAAACAGTTATGACCAAACAGCGCGGCGGGAAATTGCCAAAGCTTTTGGCGGATTGCTTGACTATTCCGATGAAGTAATTGATGAATTAATTGCGACTAACGGCTTACAGAATTAGGCCGCAACAACATTAAATATTCATCCGAAACTGATATTTGCGATGGCAGTTCGCCAATTGCATCACCATCAAGCTGAATGGGTTCAGGAGCATCTGAACAGCTAATATAGCAGTTGGTAGCCGTAATATTTTGGACAGATTTTAGTTTCGGATATTTCCCCAGAAACATACACAATGCATATTTTAGTGCGTTAAGTCGTCCGCCCTTTTGTGCCATGGATATCACGAGATGATTTTTATCAAGGCTTGCTTCAGGTGCGCTCATAAAATTACCGCCGTAAAGGCGGCCATTACTTACTATCACATTAAAACATATATATTTCTTACCTTCTATCTCCACATCATAAATCGAAGGGCGTGAAATAATTAATGTTTTTACAAAGGAAAACATGTAAGCCAGTTTACCAATAGCAGCTTTTAGTGAACCACTTACATTTGCAACTGCTTTCGCATCATATCCTGCACTCACCATCAATAAAAAATAGCGATCATTGGAACGCCCCAACCAACATGGCTTTGCGTTACCATTGATAATATAATCAGCAATTGACGGTACCGTATTTTTCAACCCCATCTCCAATGCAAGTACATTAACTGTACCAAGCGGGATAATTGCTATTGGTATTTTGTTGGGATAGATTCCATTTACCACTTCGTTCATGGTGCCGTCGCCACCGGCCGCAACGATTAGGTCATAAGTTTGATTTTTTGACTGGTTTGCTATTTCCTGCGCGTGGCCCGCATAACGGGTTTCAGACATTGTTACTTTTATGCCTTTAGCCCTGACAATATCAATAATGTCATTCAATTTCCTGATCGAACCTGCCCCGGCAGCAGGATTATATATTACCAGAATATTTTCTCGGGAAATATGGGTCATCGACCTGTGCATCCGATAATTTTAATCATGCACCTCTATTTTTTCAGAGATTCAGCCAAATTCTGTCTTATTCGTTCGAGATCATCACGAATAGTTTTAATTGACGCGCCATCAGGTAAGTCTTCATTTGATGCTTCAGGTAAAGATGGTGTTTCTTCAAGATTATGGACAACATATGTTTGTTGAACCACTGCTTTAACACCATGTTCACGGAGCAGTTTTTGCGCCCCCTTAATCGTATACCCATCGTCATGCAACAGTCTTCTGATAGCTTCAATGATGTCAACATCTTCGGGTCGGTAATAACGGCGACCACCGCCGCGTTTCATCGGTTTAATTTGACTAAATTTGCTTTCCCAAAACCTTAAAACATGCTGTGGAATGCCTATGCTATCAGCAACTTCACTGATCGTTCTAAAAGCGTTGGGTGATTTCGCATGTTTTGAGGCTGACATTTAGCTCAATTTCTTTCTTTGCACAGTTTTACTGTCATTGTAGCAGGAATATTAACTGCTCAATTTATATTATTATGAATTACTGACGCGATCTTTCAGAACTTGTGATGGTCTAAAGACAAGAACACGTCTGGGTTCAATAGGAACTTCTTCACCGGTTTTTGGATTGCGACCTATGCGCCCACCTTTATCGCGAACAATAAAACTCCCAAATGAAGAAATTTTTACATTGTCCCCATTTGTAAGATTATTAGAAATTTCATCGAGTACGGTTTCTACAAGGTCAGCAGACTCATTTCTTGAGAGCCCCACCTCCTGATAAACTGCTTCGATTAAGTCAGCTCTTGTAACTGTTTTTCCACTCATGATCCTACCTCTTATTTTTTCACTAGCCTACTGTAGCATAATTATACGGTCAATATCAAAGGGATGCGTATAGTTCCTAATAGACTAGATTACATATAAAAATAAGAAAAAAGGTAAAAATGTCACACAAAAAATGTATATTACCACCTTAGCAGGCAGGCCCCCCAGGTGAATCCGCCGCCCATAGCTTCCAAAATCAATATATCGCCACGGGTGATTCGGCCATCTTTTACGGCAACATCCAACGCCAGTGGGATTGAAGCCGCTGACGTATTTGCGTGATCCTGAACTGTTACAACGACCTTTTCCAGTGGTACTTTTAATTTTCGCGCTGTGCCATCAAGGATGCGTTTATTGGCCTGATGTGGTACGATCAGATCGACATCAGCCGATGTCATACTACAATCATCCAACACTTCGCCCACGACAGAAGCAAGATTAACAACTGCATGACGGAATACTTCCCGACCTTTCATACGTAAATGACCAATAGTTCCTGTAGAGGACACTCCGCCATCAACATAAAGAAGATCATTATAGCGACCATCTGAATGAATGCGGGATGATAATATTCCCTGATCAGTATTATTACCCTCACCTGAAGACGCTGTTAAAACAACAGCGCCAGCCCCATCGCCGAAAAGCACACATGTTGCCCGATCTTCCCAATCAAGGATGCGCGAAAAAATTTCTGCTCCGATGACAAGGGCGTTTTTAGCCTGTCCGGCTTTTATAAAATTATCGGCAGTCGCAAGCGCATAAATAAAACCTGAACAGACAGCCTGAACATCAAACGCGGCACCTTTTGTAATCCCTAACTTGCGTTGTACGGTTGTCGCCGTTGAAGGAAACGTCTGATCGGCAGTCGATGTCGCAAGGACAATAAGATCAATTTGCGCTGCATCTATTCCCGCACTTGTTAACGCGTTCTTTGCGGCTCTTACAGCCAGGTCAGACGTAACTTCATCATCGGCCGCAATATGACGCCTTTTTATCCCGGTTCGTTCAACAATCCACTCATCAGTGGTATCGACAATTTTTTCCAGATCATTATTTGTGAGTATTTTTTCGGGAAGATATGATCCCGTACCAGCAACCACGCTACGAATGACGGACATTATTTTTTTTCCTTGATATTCATTTCTACAACAGTATCGTCATTCATATTTTCTGCTTCATCAGATTCTTCAACTGTACTGTTGAAGTTTGTCAAATCGCGAGTAATTTTACCTGCAAGATCATTTTCTGCCATATCAATAGCCACACCAATCGCACTTGCAAAACCACTTGCTGTAGCGCCACCATGGCTTTTTATAACCAATCCATTTAACCCCATAAATACGGCACCATTATGGTTATTAGGATCAAGATGATTCTTGAGTGATAGCAACGACGAACTTGCAAAAAGAGCCCCTATTTTCGAAAGTAAACTTTCATTGAGTGAACGCTTCAGCAAGTTTGCTATCATTTTAGCTGTTCCCTCAGCAGTTTTAAGAGCTATGTTTCCTGTAAACCCGTCTGTAACGACTACATCCACTTCACCGCCACCAAGACCATGTCCTTCTGTAAATCCTTTATAATCCATTGGAATGTTGGCTTCTCTAAGCATACGATCAGCTTCCTTAATCACATCGCTTCCTTTAAGCTCTTCCACGCCAACATTAAGAATAGCAACTGTTGGCTTGGATACAGAAAGCACTGTCCGCGCGAAAGCCGCACCCATGATCGCAAATTGAACGAGGTTATTTTCATCACATTCAACATTTGCACCAAGATCAAGCATAACACTTTCACCGCGAGTTGTCGGAATCAATGTAGCAAGAGCCGGCCTATCAATCCCTGGCATAGTTCTGAGTATAAATTTAGAGAGTGCCATTTGCGCACCTGTATTTCCAGCCGATACTGCAGCATGCGCTTTACCGTCCTTCACTGCCTGTATTGACTGCCCCATACTTGAATCTCGTCCGCGCCGCAAAGCCTGACTTGGTTTTTCATCAGCCGAGATTATTTTATCAGTGTGACAAACTTCTACTGAGTTTTTAAGAATAGGGAAGCGGGTAAGCAGAGGTACTATTCTCGTTTCATCCCCGAATATAATAAAACGTAAATTTGGCACTCTTTCACGTGCGATACTTGCCCCTTCAATGACAATATCCGGTGCATGATCACCACCCATCGCGTCTAATGAAATTATAAGTTCACGCGTCAAAACATACCCTTAATAAATTACGTGCCTAATAAACACCTGTTAACATACCACTCTTCTATTATAGAAGCCTTTATGATAACAGTTTAAAATATAGCAATAAAGTATATCTTCAAGTCTTATGTTTAAGGTCTTTTAAAACCGAGAACGGGTTTTCTCTTCCTGACCCACTCACAATTTCGTTCTCACTTTGGACTTTATAACCCAACTCGCTGTTACTGACATTATCTTTTTTAGGATAAGGATTTATAGAAAGTGATAAATATTCCGCAATATATTCACCAAGATCAACTTCCATGTCTTCTAGATAGACAATATCATCATCCTCAAGTTCAAATTCTACCTCATGCATATCATCTATATTATCTTTTTTGGCACAATCCTTGAATATAATCGTAAATTTTTCCTGGATATTTTCTTCAATCTCTTCCAGTGTTAGCACACAGTTCTGAATAATTTTTGCTTTAAAATCAGCCTCTAATAAAAAGTCACCTTTTTCTTTATCCGGCAAGCGCGATAGATGACACTCAGCTGTAAGTGAAATTATACCCGGTATAGAAAACCTCCTTGCAAGATGCTCTCGCTCCGCCTCGGTTGCTTCCAGCGAAACATGCTTGCCACTTTTTTTGATCAATTCCAGATTAAACAGCCTGCTGAACTCGTTAATAATATTCTCATTCATGGGAAATTGTTCTCTTCGGAATAATAAATGCTATTTTTCCCTGCATTATATCTGACAAGGTCTGCGCATTAACATGTTGCCATTGCGAAAAATAATAATCAGCTATTTTTTCTAATATAGGAAGGGCCACTTCGCGCTGCCTGTACACGTTTCTCAGAATTGCTTCCCGTATATTATCCATATCGCCGCGGTTAAGATGTTCCTGATAGACATTCACTCGGCCATAGAATGCCTCAGCCATTACTTTTACTTTCTTTCCCACACCAAGATCACCAACGCCGATTTCTCGCATGGTGAGATCAAGATTATCAAACATGGCTTCCTGTAACATTCTTTTCAAATTGGCCGATTGTGATGATTGGTCCAATTTGTTGATTAAAAGTGACATGTGCAGTGCCATTAAATCAAACCTGCCGTCAATACTGTCTTCAACCATATAATCAGTATAAAAGACGGGCAACCTTGATTGTTCGATAACTTTTGAAAACAATGAATACGCCACCTTTTTCAATTTTTTATCTTTAAACAAAAAACCGAACATATTTCGTACATTCCTTATTTTAGGATTTATATGCCAAACATAATCAAATTATGAAAATTTGAGCAATTTGCATAGTAAATGATTGACTAGAGTTAAGGCAAATGTCATTTTGTTGCCAAATTCCGGCGATAATCATGTTTATTGCCCGCAATCATTTTTATTGGAAAGTGAATTAACACGGGATCGTGTAAACTGCAATTAAATCTGATAGTAATTTGATTTAAATAGAGCGATAAAAATATGAATATGATATTTAGAAATCTTATTTTCCTTGGAACAGCTATTTTTATTCTGTCAGCCTGTTCGACGATGAAGGAAACACGCGGGTATATTCCTGATGAAAAGCTTGTTACCGCCATCCGGGTTGAAATAGATAATAAAGAATCCGTTGAAGGTCTTCTTGGAAATCCCACCATGAAGCCGACTTTTGATGATTCAAACTGGTATTATTATTCTAAGAAAACTGAAAGGTGGGCCTTTTTTAAGGAAAAAGTATCCCATATGGATATTCTTGCTATCAGTTTTGACGATGAAAATTATGTTAGTGATATCCGCCACTATACAGTTGCTGACAATAAGATCATTGATCCAGTATCGAAAAAAACGATCACCCATGGTAAGGATGTCAATTTCTTAGCCGAATTATTTGGAAATATTGGCCGTTTTGGTTCAGCATCCAATGGACCACAACCCGGCAACTAAAAACTTCTGCTTTGGTTTATAGCTACACGTTTTACGATCTCACGCCTTGCTTCCGCGTTTGCAAATTCCTTTATCTTCTCTGACAGTTTATCATAGTCGACAATATTGGGATTATCATCTCTGCCAACCGGATTTACACTAAAATACCTTAACAAAGAATCACGCACCAAAACATTGTTTTTAACCACCTGAAGTTTATCATCATTGCCAATAACTTCCAAAGATACGTCCATTACAGCGTAACTAAGTACCTTGCCTTTATAAAAAAGCGGTAGTTGCAATCCTTCCATGCGTGCATATTGATAGTCTGGAAGCTGCGGCTTCACTTCCTTTTGGACCGATCCGACCGGCTCAGCTTCTGCAGAGCCTGACTGTATAATGAAGAATCCTGCCGCGCCACCACCGCCAACTAGAAGGCCTGCTAACAAGCCAATAATCAGCAGCTTTTTGCTGGCTTTTGGTTTTTCATTTTTTTCTTCGTCGTTGTCAACTTCATCAGCCATTTTAAGATCCTGTCCTTAAAAATGACGAAAACCTTTTTGCTCAGTCCTAATTTCGGCACCTTCGTCATCCAGCAATTTAACAGTATGACCATCCGTGATTTTTCCGATATTGGTGATCTTGACGCAACACTCATCGGAAACTGTTCTTATTAATTGGTCATTTTTTTTATCTGTTGTGAATAGCAATTCATAATCATCACCACCACACCAGCTAAGATCACTATATTCTGCTTTGGTTGCCAAAAGATTACCAAAAGGTATAGAAACGGGGATTTTTTGCTGTTCAATAACGGCCCCAACTTGTGAATGACGACAAATATGTGAAATATCACCTATTAGTCCATCCGATATATCCATCATCGATGTTACAATGGAAGAAATTTTTTCAGCTAACGCAAGCTGCGGGTTAGGTGAATTATAACGTTCAATCAAAAACTGATTTTCAACATCATTATTACCTTCCATGATCAATCTTAACCCCGCCGCCGCGTCACCTAATGTGCCGGAAACATATATATAATCACCAATTTTAGCACCTGATCTTGATATATTTATATCGGCATCAACTTCGCCTATGGCCGTTATTGAAATTGTAATCGGCCCGGTCGTTGACACCGTATCACCACCCCATAACTGAATATTAAATATTGCCTGATCTTCTGCCAATCCTTGTGCAAACTTTTTTATCCATTCTTCAATATTATTAAGTTCTTTTGGAATAGCAATGCTCAATAAATATCCCGCGGGCTTTGCTGCCATAGCAGCCAGATCAGATAGATTTACCCGTAGTGCTTTTTTTGCAATAATATCCGGACTATCCATTTCAAAAAAATGGATACCGGAAATCAGTGTATCAACCGTATAAACTGTCTTTTTTCCATTACTTGGGCTAAAAATCGCCCCATCATTTGAAAGAGCATAAGCAGGTTCGCCACGCGGTGCCAGTGGTTTAAAATATTTATCAATTAAGTCAAATTCGGAAGATGACAGTTTCAAAACTCCCTTTTTATCGGTTCTTTTTTGCGATCTGATCCAGCACACCATTTATAAATCCGGGCGTACTATCGTCAAAAAAAGCCTTAGCAACATCGACATATTCATTGATTATTACACTGGTAGGGATATCAGGTCTGGCAATTAATTCGTAAGCACCTGCTCTAAGGATTGCCCTGCCTACCGATTCTATGCGGTCCATTGTCCAGCCCTTACTTAAGCATTCTTTAATCTGGCAATCAAGATCGTCCTGACGTTTACCAATCCCGGAAACAATATCTGAAAACAAATCAGTATCAGCCTGCGCAAAATGATCATCATCAATAATTTGCCCCAACCTGTGATCAATGAATTCTTTGATAACAAGCACGTGTTTAGAATCATTAGCTTCAATTTGGAAAAGTGCCTGAACTGCTGCTAGCCTTGCAGCACTTCGTGCTCCCCCTTTCGTGGGTGTAGCCTCAGTCATTAGCTGATAAGTCCGAATTGTTTTTTAAGTTCGATCATTCTTAGTGCCGCTTCTGCTACGGCACCTCCTTTATTTTTTTTGTCCACAGCACAGCGCGCCCATGCCTGTTCCCGATTTTCCACGGTTAAAATTCCATTACCTATTGCCAAACGATCACGAATGGCCAGATCCTGCAATCCTCGTGCACTTTCACCACAAACATAATCATAATGGCTTGTTTCACCGCGAATGACGCAGCCAAGAGCCACATATCCATCAAAACAATCATCTGCATCTGCTGCGAAACGTATTGCTGCAGGAATTTCCAATGCGCCGGGCACAGCCACACGCTGATAACTGGCACCCGCTGCTTCAATAACTTGAACCGCCCCTTTGACCAGCTCATCTGCAATTTCTTCGTAAAATCGGGCTTCAACGATAAGTATTTTCATTATTTTTTGCTCTTTTTTACAATTTTTAGGTCAATGTTTTCATCAAACCGTTGGTGTCCAATGATGTTTAGACCGTATCCTTCAATACCGATAACATGTTGTTCGCTATCAGAAAGGAGGACAAAATCCTTTACCCCGACATCCAGTAGAATTTGTGCACCAATTCCGTAATTCTTTATATTTGGCGATTTCTTTGTTGCTTTCTGGTCTTTTTTAGCTATCTCGTCGGAAATATAGGTTTTTCTGTTTTCACGTAAGAATACAAGTACACCACATTCTTCCTTGCCCAGCTCTTCCATCGCTCTGTTAAACTGGCTTCTGCGCGGTCCTTTTTGACCAAGAAGATCTTCAAAAATATTGAAGGAATGCATACGCACCAATACGCGCTTCGCGGTTTTTGGATTTCCTTTTACCAGTGCAAAATGCTGAATTCCATCTTCCTTCGCAAGGTAAGCACGCATTTTAAATTTGCCCCCGAATTCTGAATCTACTTCTGTTTTATCAATACATTCAACAAGATTGTCATTGCGTCGGCGATAAGCGATCAGATCAGCAATGGTCGCAACTTTCAAATTATGTTTTTTTGCAAATTCAACCAAATCGGGCAAACGCGCCATGGTACCGTCATCTTTCATGATTTCACAAATTACACCTGAAGGTATAAGCCCTGCCAGTCTTGCGACATCCACTGCGGCTTCCGTATGCCCCGCACGAACAAGAACCCCACCCTGCTTCGCGACAATTGGAAAAACATGCCCTGGGGTTACAATATCGTATTTTCCTTTTGTCGGATCAATGGCAACCGCTATTGTATGAGCACGGTCAGCTGCTGAAATACCGGTTGTTACACCTTCCGCTGCTTCAATCGAAATTGTAAACGCTGTCTGATGCCGGGTCCTATTTTTCTGGGACATCATTTCCAGCCCCAATTCTTCGGAACGACTTGCCGTTAAAGCAAGACATATTAGTCCACGCCCATGTGTCGCCATAAAATTAATAGCATCAGGTGTTGCCATTTGGGATGGGATAATCAGATCCCCTTCATTTTCACGGTCTTCATCATCCACGAGGATAAACATCCTACCGTTTTTAGCATCTTCCAGAACATCTTCGATGGGAGATAAGAATTGATGAGGCATATTTCTCTCTCAAATTACTGTTTTACTTATTGAATTATTGTGACTGCAATCTTGCAACATAACGCGCCAGAATATCAATTTCGATATTGACCCTGTCACCTTTTACAATGTCCCCAAATGTGGTTTTTTCCTGTGTATGTGGAATGATATTGATACAAAAAAGCGTTTCATCTTCATTATCGGTAACAGTGTTAACCGTCAAAGAAGCACCATTGACAGTGACCGATCCCTTCGCTGCAATGTAAGACTTAAAAGACGCTGGTAATGAAAAAGTAATTTTCTTACTGTCACCTTCAGGTTCCACTGATACCACACGTCCAACACAGTCAACATGCCCCGTCACGATATGCCCACCAAGTTCTTCGCCAACTTTCAAAGCACGTTCAAGATTAACACGGCTTCCAACCACCCAGTCGCCAAGAATTGTGCACGACACTGTTTCACCAGACACATCAACACTGAACCAATCGTCACCCTTACCCACCACCGTCAGACAGACTCCAGAGCAGGCTATTGATGCGCCAAATTCAATTGTTGACGTATCATATGCAGTGCGAAGTGCAATTCTGGTATCACCGTTCTTTTCCAGGCTCATAACTTCGCCAATATCTGTCACAATTCCTGTAAACATATCCTACCTAGTTTTTACTTCAAATTCCTGCCAACTGTCTTCACCCGTTATACCGGAATCTATCAGAGATAATTTTAAATACTGATCCAATTCATCAACCGGAACATCGTATAACGCATCCACACCTTTTTCACCAACAGAATCAGCAGATTTAAACCATATGAGACGGTCTACCAGACTTGCCTTTATCAGGGAAGCATTAAGTTTTCCTCCTCCTTCTGATAAAACACGGTTAAGCCCCTGATCCATAAGAGTTTTTAACACAATATTCAAATCAACAAAATTTCTGTCATCCTTTTCTATACAGAAAATTTTAATTCCTCTTTTCTCAAGTGCCGCATACTTTCGCTCATCAAAACATGATGTCATTATCCAAAGGGGTAATTCACGCGCGGTCTGGCACAGTTTACTATCTAAGGGTACCCGTAAATTGGTATCCAATAACACCCGAACAGGCGAGCGATCCTCAAGCCCTTTAATCCTGCAATCAAGTGTTGGGTTATCCGTAAGCGCAGTGCCAATGCCAATCATAATAGCATCATGATTAGCACGGTAAAGATGCCCCCGCCGCCTTGATTCCGTGCCTGTTATCCAGGTTTGTTCGCCTTCCTTCGTTGCTATCTTGCCATCAGCGGAACTTGCAATCTTTAAGGTCACCAGAGGGCGCTGCTTTGTAAATTTCTGTAAAAAACCCTGATTTACAAAATCAGCCTGCTCTCTCAAAAATCCGAAGTCCACTTGTATTCCTGCATTTTCAAGTATTTTAATCCCGCCACCGCTTACCCTTGGATCCGGATCACCCGTGGCAACAACAACCCTGCCTACCCCTGCTTCAACAAGAGCTTCTGCACAAGGGGGGGTGTTGCCATAATGTGCGCATGGTTCAAGGGTCACGTAAGCCGTAGCCCCAATGGCGTTTTTTGCGTTTGCGATTGCAATCGTTTCTGCGTGTGGACGTCCGCCTGCCGCAGTCCAGCCACGGCCGATAACATGTCCATCACGCACCAGCACACAACCAACCGAAGGATTAGGCCCGGTAATTCCAAGACCACGCCTGGCCAGATTTAAAGCCATTTGCATATAGACATAATCGTCACTTACGGAGGATTGATTAGCTTTCGTCATGATCAGCTATCTCGCTGACGAAATGTTCAAAATCACTGGCTTCTCTGAAATTTTTATAAACAGAAGCAAAACGAACATATGCAACAGTATCCAGTTGTTCGAGCCCTTCCATAATAAGCTTTCCTATGGTTTCCGAAGAAATTTCGCTTTCACCAAGACTTTCAAGCTGACGCACAATGCCGCTAACCATACGTTCCACCTGTTCTTCATCTACGGGACGTTTACGAACGGCAATCTGAACAGAACGCTCCAGTTTTTCACG
>JAUILB010000318.1 GCA_030432815.1 Alphaproteobacteria bacterium
AGTCTTAAATCAGCAAGATCATTGGCAATCGCTTCAAACGCACCATCAAGCTCCGACGCATCCGGTGCATGGAAATATTTACCTGTATCTGTTGCACATCCTTCATAAAGGCTGCGTAAGGTAGAACTGGACGCCCCGGAGCCATAAGTAATGGTATAAACCGTAATACCCATTCCTTTCATGGCTGAGCAGACATAAGCAAGTCGTTTGTTAATCGCAGTCGTAGATTCGCCCTGTGTTGTCGCCCCTTCCAAACGCCCTTCATCACGACGACCATATGCTGAATAATCACCCCGGTAATATTCACCAATATTTGGCCCGTTTATGGCATCCCAGGCTTCTGGTCCGTTATTTTCATCACCCGAATCCCACTCTCTGTCAGAACATCCCCAAGCCGGACATTTGCCATCACCATCATCATCAAATTTGTCACTATTATCGCCATAATCGTCATAGCCGTTATAGTAAGCGTGGGCACCGCTATATTCCTTGCCATTGATGATCCAGTTTTCACCATCCGTCATCAGCACGGCCGCTTTAACCATCTGATCGTCATCATAGGCAACATCATTAAAAAACGGCGATCCCGTATGAAGCATCCGCCACCCCCAGATCATACCTATATTGGCAATGGTTCCCCCGCGGTTATAGGAATAATAAAGGTTGCTGATATAATTTGTCAGTTCTGATTTTGTGCTGCTGAAATCAAGCACTGGTGCCGGACAATTTATATTAGGCCCCGCATCATTGGTGCTTTCCCCGTAGCCCCCTTCCCGCTGATAATCAGGGGCTGGCCAGTCCTCACCATTTGGTCCTTTAAGATCAGTCAGACTATAAAAATGATTATCGTACCCTGGACGCCATAAAAAAGGCACCCAGTCCTGCCCTTCGTGCTCCACACGAACGTCATAGGCCGTTGAAAGGCTTAAATCGCTTTCGGTTGGTCGTGCTTCAACACAGCCATTCCATTTTTCAAGGTCAGTTGCATGGTAAGTGTAACTCGCCGGCATATCGGATGTATCGATATATTCAGAAGGCAGAAGGTGTCCAACATTCACTGTTGTGACATAAGGAACAATGGCAATTTGCAGTTTGTCATTTTCAGCATCATCGCCAAATAATGAATTGACAAGCGTGGTTGCCGAAGATTTAAGAGCATCTATCCGTGCTGTTCCACTATCAGATGTTCTCATGGATCCGGTGTTATCAAGTACCATCACTATCTGAAGCCCGGTTGTCTTACTTGTAGTTTCCGCACTGGCGGCGATACCCAAATCATCAAAACCGAATATGCGCATAAAAACGGTATCAATTGTTCCGGATGTGGAAACAGAAAGTGTTTTGGTCGTGGTATCCACTTCCCTAATATCAAGTAGTCCTACTTCACCACCCATATAGTCGGCATTAAAATTGCTATCAAAGAAAGCCTGTATTTCCTGATCGCGAGTGTTTGAATGAAACGCCTTCGCCCCCGCAAGGGCCGCCGCATCAAGTGCGCCGGAAAGCTGCGAACGGTATAGGTAGGCCCGTGACATATCCACACCAATACCAAGGACACCAATAATAGCAAGACTGGCCAAAGCTGTCTGAATTAAAATACTGCCCCTGCTGTCATCTTTAAGGGACTTAAAAAGGCTTGCTGAAATTTTCAACATTGCTTTTCCCACCAATATGAAATCTGGCTGGAATAATAACGATCACCAGTTAAGGGAATCCTAATAACTGACTACAGTTAAAATAAAAGTTTAATGATCTTCTGGTTTATTTTTTATCCCACATCCCGCATGAGATTTTCGCTTTGAATGGGAATTTTCACAGTGACTGTAGTGCCGATACCAAAAGTGCTTTCGATATCCATGCTTCCATTATAGGAATCAACTAGTTTTTGACAAATACTTAGGCCAAGCCCCGTCCCTTCCTGCGCCATATGGGAATTTTCATCTGCACGGGAAAACGGCTCAAGTATTCGCGGCAGAAATTCCTTATCTATTCCGATCCCGGTATCTTTTACCAAAATAGTCAGGACATCATTGGTAACATGGCTTTTAACCAATACTTCCCCCTCAGTATGATTATATTTAACCGCATTTGCCAGAATATTGACCAAAACCTGCTTTATGCCACGGCGGTGGGCATAAATTTGCGGTATTCCTTTTTGGATATCCAGCAATATTTTTATATTATTTTCTTCTGCGGATGGATCAACAATAGCAACGCATTCTTCCACAAGCTCATACAGATTGAAATAAGCTTTTTCCATCGGGTTTGCGCCTGCTTCAATTGCCGAAATATCAAGAATATCATTGATCAAATCCAGAAGATGTGCACCACTTGAATGGATATCACTGACATATTCATAATATTTATCAGACCCAAGCGGACCAAAATATTGTGCTTTAAGCATTTGGCTAAATCCCAGAATTGCATTTAAAGGCGTTCTGAATTCATGGGACATGCTGGCAAGGAATTCTGATTTAGCCACATTTGCCCGCTCAGCTTCTTTCAAAGCTTCCTGTAGGTTATCTTCTATTATTTTCTTTTCAGTGATATCACGAACCATCGCATGAATGCCGACCCTGCCATCAACATTAATGCGTGTAAGGGTTACCTCAGCGGGAAATTCTTCACCGTTAAAACGTTTATGCATCCAGATAAAGCGGGAATAGCCATTTTTAACCGCCTGTTCCATCCTGTTTTCTGCGGCCAGATATGAATTTGACCCGTCCGGCTGCTGTAATGGTGAAAGCATGGATGGATGGATATTAATAAAATCATCAATTGATTCCGCGTTGAATGTTTTCAGGGCCGCTTTGTTACTATGAATGAACTTCCCATCCAGCATAAGCCACATGGAATCCTCTGAACTTTCAAAAATTGATTTATATTTATTTTCACTTTCTTCAAGCTTTGCTTCCGTTTTCGCATGCTTCGATTTAACATCCACAAGCTCCTTACGGCTGACTTTCGCATCTTCTTTGTGCGCAATAAGATCATCAACCAAATAATCAATATAGGTCGCACCATATTTACGGTAAATAAGGCAACTTCCAATAATAGCGGCAAGTGCCACAAGCAATGTGAATAACCCATAACGAATATAGGGATCCCTGATTTCAGAAAGATCAACACCAGCAGCGAGCGCAATAGACAGTGAATTTACCGGATGCGATGCCGCAAGAATATCTTCGCCCTTGTCATCAACCGTTTGTGCAATTATCGGTACGCCGAAAAGCGCACTTCTTATCGGACTTCCATCCGCGTTGCTGGCCGGGGATGGTTTCGGCAAAATACGGCCATTGCTGTTACCGAAATGAAAATAATGAATTTCCCCGTCAATGATTTTTGCGGCGATTATCCGCCCGCTTTTGCCATATGTATCAAGCAATAATTGACGTTCCAGTAAGCGCTCTGATGACGGATTGGAAACCTGCTGCAGGATATTTTCATCGGATGTAAATTCACGCAGC
>JAUILB010000319.1 GCA_030432815.1 Alphaproteobacteria bacterium
TTCATTATCAAAAGGGGAGAAAATAATGGCTATAAGGATATTAAAAATTGTTTTACTGCTGATTATCTCATTACAGGGGATCATCTACGGTGCTCATAATATAGCAAACCTGGAACAGGCATACGGTTCACTCGCTTATGTTATGAGCCATCAGGACCATGTTGCCTATCCAAACTCAGCATTTCCTGCAATCACAAGCCCTGCCCTGATCTGGCTTGGACTCACTATTGTATTATTAGGTGAATTTGGCTCAGGATTGCTGGGGCTTATTGGTGTAAGACATCTTTGGCAGGCGCGTGCGGCAAGTCCGGCCGCTTTCAAAGGTGCAAAAAAGTACGGTATCCTTGGTTGCGGTATCGCTATTGCCACATGGTTGGGGCTATTTATCGTAATTGGTGCAGCATATTTTCAAATGTGGCAAACGGAAATCGGTGACGCTTCATTTAGAGGTGCCTATATTTTAGTTGGCACAAACGCCTTTGTTCTGTTGTTCTTAAATATGGATGAATAAATTCCTCGACGAGGCATTCTCATTTACACAGACAGATAAAGGAAAATAAAGTGCAAATATCATCAATTAAAATTCTTTGGAATTGCACGCTTAACGACATCACAGTACACTGCCGTTAAATTGAAAGGTGCAAGACTTAAACATGGAGAATTTTTGTGGCCAGTGACTGGGACAAGTATGCCGATGGGTGGAATGACAACGAAGATGTGGTTCAATATGCCGAATATGCATTTAAATCATTACGTGAGGTAACCAATGTTAAGGGATTGAATATACTTGATTTTGGATGCGGTACCGGAAACCTTACAGAACTAATGGCCAAAACAGCCGGCAGGGTCGTTGGTGTTGATATTTCCCCGCGAATGATATCGGTTTTAAAATCAAAAAACATACCAAATATTGATGCTCTTGCAATTGATATCATGCAGGAAAATTTAAAAACGATTCCCGCTTTTTCAAGAAAATTTGACCTGATCACCGCCTCGTCGGTCATGGCCTTTGTTGATGATTTTCAGGGAATTCTGGAAACCCTTAAACCCCTTCTTGCCCCTAACGGAACCATTGTTCAGTGGGACTGGCTAGGTGAAGAGGGAACGGAAGTCGGCTTTGGGTCTGATCAACTCGTTTCGGCTTATGTCCGGGCCGGATATAACGAATTTAAAATCACACTCCCCTTTGAAATTACCAGCGATCAGGGATCAATGAAAGTCATTATGGCTATGGGGAAAAATTAGTTAATATTTGTTCGCGGGTTAACAACCCATTAACGCCTTTTTGCTTTAATGCGATTATGAAAATTAAACAAACCATAGGAACACTCCTGCTTCTATCCACCCTCGCGGCCTGTTCGAGTACGCCTGACATGTCGGTCACACAGGCGCCAGCTTATCCGGATATTATAAGGGATAAACCCGCCCCGCCACCACAGGTGGCCCAAGAGCAAACCATTATCGGCGACTGTTCCGTAAAAAACCAGAGCGTGGGCCGTCCATATACAATCCGTGGGGTTCGTTACGTTCCTAAACATGATCCTGCTTATGATGCAACGGGGCTCGCAAGCTTTTACGGTAAAGCACATCACGGAAACCAGACGGCAAATGGCGAGCGGTTCAATATGAACGCATTAAGCGCAGCTCATACAACGCTGCCGTTGCCAAGTTGCGTCAAGGTTACTAACCTTCGAAACAATAAATCTATTATATTAAGGGTTAACGATCGCGGGCCGTTTGTAAAAGGCCGGATCATTGATGTTTCCTACGCTGCGGCAAAGGAACTAGATTTTATCGGCGCTGGTCTTACTGAAGTAAGGGTGCAGATAATTGACTAAAGCTTTTACAGCCTGGCCATAATGAGCCGCATCTGGCTTAAAGATTGGCGTTCATCTTCATGATCGCCTGCATTTTTCATCAGTTCTGCAAAATAACCACGCGCTGCTACTTCATCACCAATCTGCACCGCGGCCATGCCCGCTCCTCTAAGGCTGTTATAACGGCCTGGGCTGCGTATGAGCGCAACACGGTATGCTTCCAATGCTTGCCCGTGCATTCCCGCATCCGCAAGCATATCACCATATAATTCTGCCGCGGGCAGCACTTCGCCCGGTGTGACGGCATTCTTTTCCGTTGTTGCTTCAAGATCGGCTGCCGTTTTCATGGTATTAAGCCCCATCTCTTTTGCACCGGCCACATATAACTGCCACGCATAGGCGGAAAGCCGCTGAATTTCCACCTGTTTGGCCCAATAATCGCTATATGTCTGAATACGGTCCCGCATTTCGGTAAGCGTTTCTATATCCCCGGTTGCAAGTTCCGGATTTCCACTTCTAGCATGGCCAAGAGCACGGGCAAAATGGGTAATTGCTACATAGGGCTCATGGCTTTCTTCCCACGGAAAATCATTGGGTACACGGGGTCTTAACCGTGCTGCTTCGGCCCAGTCATGACGTTCAAGCGCATATCTCGCGGGTAGCGCACTGAACGCATAGGCAGATGCAACACGGTTAACGGGACTATAGGGTGGTTTTAATTCTTCAGCATTCGCCAGAACTTCGCGGACTTTTTTATCATTCCCCTTTTGCAGATAGGCATAGGCAAGATAATCAAGCGCATGAGTGTAATGAATGTTAACTTCGCCCGTTGCAACACAAATAGCAAGCGCCGTTTCCGCTGATATACGATTCCAATCTATCGCTTTCTGCCATTTCCCAAGCCGGGTATAGGTATGCGTCATCATATGCGTCGCGTGTGGCACGCGCGGGGTGATTAGGCCATAATTATCTGCCGTGTCCTCTGCCCTTGCCGCAAGGGCCGGAAAATCATAAGCATGGATCACATAATGATGGGCACCCGGGTGATCCGGGTTTTCTTCAAGTATGCCTTCCGCCATTAACCCGGCTTCCTGCTGCTGGATCAGTTCCGGATCTTCATTGTCCGCTGTCGCAATTAAGAAAAGGGCATAATAAGCCCGCGCCTCAAGATCATCGGGATTTTGATCTGTAACTGCTTTCCATGCCTGCTCTGATTTTTTAAGTCTTTCCTTTTCATTCGTCTCAGCACTGCCGACAAAATAAGCAGCAGCCGTTTGTAAATAAGCATCTTCACGGGCATCATGCCCCCCAAGTGATAGTGATCTTTCAACAAGTGATATTCCGCGTTCAAGTTCTGATGCTGGTGGCTGGTCAGGCCAGAGCGGATGAATAATCGTCATCGCCTGCCCCCAATAACTAAGGGCACATTCAGGATCTTCATTCATAGCCATGGTAAACACAAAATCTGCTTCCTCATACATCATATGATGCATCAGCGCGACACCGCGTTCGACCAATGCCGCCGCTTCCCCGGCGCAACCATTTGGAAAATTTATCACACCAACAGGTGTAGTAAGCAGATCAAATTCCGGACCCGGAACCGGCGGTGGGGTCAACGCTCCATTCTCCCCTTCTTCGGTAAAA
>JAUILB010000320.1 GCA_030432815.1 Alphaproteobacteria bacterium
ACGCGTGATGTCAGATTTTTCTTCGTAGGATTATCGCTGCTCATATTGATGCTGACTTATGAACAAAATCAGGCATATCCCCGCCACTCGTCATCCGACTTATTAAGGACCGTACCCAAAAAATTCTTGGAGCTCAGCAGACGCATGCTTTCCTCGATCTCAGATTTAGAACACATTCCATTACCGACAACCAACAAAACACAGTCAACATTTGGTAAAAAAGCAAGCGCATCATCAGTCGCAAGAAGTGGTGGCAAATCGAAAATGACTATTCTTGATGCATAGCGATCTTTCACATCTTCGACGAAACCTTTCATTTTGTTTGATGACATAAGTGTCGAACTGTCCTTGTAGGCTTTATTATTTGGCAGGACGACCAGTCTGGGAATTCCTGGATTAACCAGCATTTCCTCCAATTCCACTTGTCCGTTAAAATAATCCATGATCGAATGATCAACCGTCAGTCCAAGATTCTTTGCAACTTCGGGTTTTTTCAAATCAAAATCAGCAAGCATCACAGAAAAATCATTATAACGTGCCATTGAAATCGCCAAGTTTACTGATATTACCGTTTTTCCACATCCTTGTGTTGGCGATGTCACAGCAATAGTCTTCCACCCGTTTTGCTGCATTTTTGATATAATTTTTGTTCGAAGAATATCAAAAATTGTCGATTTGATATCCTGTTGATTATAGACAATAATCCGGTTTTGTTCGAGCAGCTTACCATCCAATTCCACAGTTTTTGTATTCACATATGAAAATTCGCCAAGACCGCTACCAGACTTGTTTACAGCAGGCCCGTTTCCCTTTACCCCTGAAGAAGAAACTGTTTTTTTATTTTGTTTTACTTTTTCAATGGCTTGCTTAATGCGCTCCATTTTTGGAACCTTTCAATAATCTGATGTTAGCTGATCCGTGTCCATACTTTAAAAAAGAACATATCAAGGGGCATATATAGAAAATGAACAAGAACAAGTGCACATACCATACTTGCCGCCGAAAATCCGACAAACACTTTCACCCGGTTCTTTGTTTTTGCTGTTTCTTCCCAGGTTTCAATATATGGGATATTGGCAAGCGGTGATTGCTGCACGGCTTCAGTTAATCGTGCCATACCGTAAATGCTGCCATCAATTATTTCGATCAAAAATATCGCACCAATCCCCGATGCCACGGCCAAAAACACACCAAGCATAAATATTTTTTTACGGTTCGGACGTATTGGCTCATCAGCAAGAACCGGGGGTTCAAGCACAAGGAAGCGTTCCGCCTTTTTTTCTTCTTCAAGGCTTTCGGATAACTGGGCATCCATAAGCTTTGCTTTGATACTTTCATATTGTTCCAGCGCATTTTCATAACCCCGTGTCAGGGCCCGAAGACCGCGTTCCACTTGTGGTGTCTGGATGATCGTTTGTTCCAGTTTCTCAATATCTTGTTCAATTTCAGTTTTAAGCTCACGCTGTGTTGCAATGGTTTCATTAATGGTATTAATTCGTGCCTGTATTTTCGCCGATACGGGATCCATTATAATTTCGTCGGTTGAAGATGAATTGCTTCCACCGTTGGCGATTGTTTCTCTTAACTGGTTTATTTTACGGTTAAGCGAAACAATATCAGGATGCGCATCACCGTAGACGGTAGACTTTTCAAGAAGTTGTGCTTCAAGTTTTGCGAGTTCCTGTTCAGGGTTTGCAGATATACTGCCCAGACCATCGCTTGAATTATATGTTACCGCAGATAAATCAATTTCAAGCAGGGCGCGTTGTGATTCAAGTGTTTTGATATTCAAATCAATATCTTCTACTGCACGCACGGCCCGTTCACGTTGATTAATTCTTAAATCAAGATGTTCAGGTAGAGATTCACTATTTTGCTGTTTAAAATCCGCAACCTGATTTTCAATTGCCTCAAGTTCATTTTTAAGTTTCAATGTTTCATTGTCTAAAAATTCTGTCGTTTCAGACGCGCGGGATATCCTGTTTCTTAGATTTTCATCCAGGAATAAAGTGACAAATTCATTTGCAACACTGAAGGCCAGACGTGGATCTTCGTGTTCCACCGATATTTTAAAAGCGATAGCCGTCCGACCATTATTGCGTTGCCCACGAACGTCAGCACTAATAATTTCGACGCCTATCATGCTACGCATTTGTTCAACTAGCTGCGATGCAGGGACGCTTCTGCGATCATCACCGAATAAATTAAATTTATCTATAATCCTTAACAGATTTTCACGTATCATAACCTGCTGCGTTATAACGCCAATTCTTTCATCTGCGTAACTTGTTACAGTAGATTGAACAAAATTGTCAGGTATCTGCTGGGATTCAACCATGATAGTACCGGTTGATTGATATACCGGCGGCATAAACAGAGCGACAGCAACACTGACCGAAAGCACTAAAACAAATGGAATAATAAGATAAAGATACCTTCGCTTTAATATCGCGAGATAATCTCTTAACGTTAAATCTGCTTCTGTATATTCCATTCTAAAACAAGCCTTTTTTATTCACTAATATACAATCGCAATAATGAAGCCGTTTGATATCCCCCAATCGCTTCCAAGTCCAATACGCTGGCGGCGCAATCTGTATGATAAGCGAACTCTGAGATCTCTTAAGACTTCAAAGCTTACCCATGGGCTGACGCCAACAAATTCGTTCCTTAGAGCAGCAAAATTATTTAAGCCCTGCTGGCGACGCCAGGACGCATCAAGCCCCATTGTTGTTCCTTCAGAATAATTAAATGTTGTCCCAAAGGCAACAGATTCACTTTGCATTAGTCCACCAAGACCTGATGGTGTAATTTCGCGTGCAGCTCTTAATGAAAACTGGTTGTTTTCAAGCTCATAAATCAATTCAGCAACCGCACTCCACCTAAAGCTGTCATTCATATATGTTGAACCGCCCGTTACAGTAATTCTTGTATTTTCAGAAAGTTGGTGCGCAAGGCCGATTAGATAACTGTAGCTGTCAATACTGGGCGCAAGATCATTCTCCGGCTCATAACGTAAATATGAACCATTTTGGATAAGTGATGTATTTTCATCAATTGCAACATCAAGACCGGCCCCAACCTGATTGCTCCAGTAATTATTGAAGAAATTTGTTGAATAATCGCTTAACTGAAAATTGTCAGATAAACGGAAAGTCCATGTTTCTGTCAATTCTGTTGCATAATTAAAATTAGCATATGCCCTGTCACGTGTCTGATTGCGCAAAAATTGTCCTGTATCCTCAAATTCTGTTTCAAATACAGACTGCCGGTCATACCCCGCGCCAAGTGATAAGGTGGAATATTCAAATTCATAAATACCTGATACGCCGCCGCCATATGTCGCACGGTCTTCTTCTACGGCATGATCAGAAGAAAACATGTAACTGCTACGCCCTGAAAAAGTTGTGGTTGAACCCTCATCTTCAATAACAAAATCAATT
>JAUILB010000321.1 GCA_030432815.1 Alphaproteobacteria bacterium
GCCGATTGCCATTCCACAGGTTTTAAACGTAATTATGATGTAAATGAAAACCAATTCAACAGTGATTGGCAAACGGCAAATGTATCGTGCCAATCATGTCATTCAAATGATGACTATAGTGACTTTGCATCTTCTTCAGTTACCGGAAATTGGGTTTTGAAGGACAATGCCGTAACTGCCGAATGGTCCGGCGAACCACGAAACAACAACGAAATTGAAATTTGTGCGGCCTGCCATTCATTGCGCACGCCCATCACCGATGGCATTGACCCATCGAAACCCTTTCTTGACCAGTTTACACCTACTCTGATCCAGCCACCGCAATATTATCCTGATGGTCAGGTGAAGGAAGAAGATTATGTCTGGGGTTCCTTCTTGCAAAGCAAAATGTACTCAAAGGGCGTAATCTGCAGTGACTGTCATGATCCCCATAGTCTTGAACTTAGAGCCCCGGGGAATGACGTATGTAGCCAATGCCACCTTCCAGCAGAATTTAATACGCCAAGCCACCACAACCACCCTGTGGGATCAGCAGGTTCCATGTGTGTGAATTGCCATATGCCGGAAACCACATTCATGCAGGTGGATGCGCGTAACGATCACAGTTTTCGCATCCCACGTCCAGACATTGCTGAACAAACGAAAAGCCCGGATGCCTGCACCAGTTGTCATCAGGATATGAGCACAGAGATCGCGTCAAACCACATTTCAAACTGGTTTGGTCAGAACGAAGAAAAAGATATTCATTACGGGGAAATTTTAAGCGCAGCACTTTCCAATAAACCAGGGTCGGAAGTTGAATTAAAATCCCTGCTGCGTAATGAGGAAATCCCCCCGATTGTCCGCGCAAGTGCATATGAATTTCTGGACCAATACCCAAATTCTGATACCATTTCGTATATTGAAAATGGTCTTGCATCTGCCGAACCCCTTATCCGACTTGGTGCCGTTAAGGCAGCACAAATATTACCCCCAAATCAAAAAGAAAGGCTGTTAAAGCCACTTTTACAGGATGAATACAAAGCCATCCGTATTACCGCTTTTGATCAGATCGGAAATTTAAATACCACAACAGCCCTTAGCCGTGAATATATTACCGCCGCCGCACAAACCATGTGGCGCGGCGAAGGACGGTATAATCTTGCGCTTTTTCATCAGCGGCGTGGAAATTCGGATTTGGCGACAGAATTATACCTGTCTTCGCAGCAGATAGATCCATATTTTTCACCAAGTTATGTTAATCTGGCTGACCTGTTAAGATCATCCGCGAATGAAAGAATGAGTGGGCAGATCATCGATCGCGGTCTTCGCTTTATGCCGGATGATCCGGATATTAACTTTTCAAAAGCTTTACATCTGGTGCGTGATCAAAAAGCGAAGGATGCCTTAAACTACCTTGATAAAGCCGCGAGGTTCGCCCCTGATAATTTAAGATATGCCTATACATATGCCGTCGCGCTGAATGACCTGGGACAACCCCAAAAAGCATTGGAAATTTTAAATGCTGCATTTGAGAAAAACCCGTATCATCAGGATATTAATCTAATGCTGCTTAATCTGAACCGTTCGCAGGGAAACTGGAATGAGGCATTGAAATATGCAAAGAACCTGAGTAAGATTTTGCCAAATAACAGCGCAATAGAAAATATAATTGCGGACTTACAAAATAGAATAGGGAATTGAACTTGAGCGATACTGTAATGCGTAAAGCGACGTGGACATCACGCTCCGCTTTTTTAATGGCAGCCATCGGATGTGCTGTTGGTCTTGGAAACTTATGGCGTTTTCCTTATATTGCCGGTCAAAATGGCGGTAGCGCCTTTATCATGGTGTATCTTGGTTTTGTATTTCTGCTTGGTGTTCCGCTTATTATGTCCGAGCTTGCGATAGGCCGCGAAGGAAAACTGAGTGCCGTTGAAACCATGAGAAGGCTTGTAAGCCGGGGACATAATCCCATCTGGATGTATATCGGCTGGATCAGTATATTGGTACCGATCCTGGGATTATCCTATTATTGTGTGATTGCCGGATGGTCACTTGAATATGTATTCAAGGCGGCAATGGGCACATTTACGGGTGTTGATGCGGCCGGTTCAGGCGCAATATTTCAGTCTTCACAAGATAATGTGATCGGATCCCTTATCTGGTTTAGTCTGTTTCTTTTTGCCACTGTTACTGTCATTTCAATGGGGGTAAAAAATGGTCTTGAAAAAGCAGTCAAAATAATGCTTCCAGCCCTATTTGTTATTCTCATATTTCTTGCTATTTATGCGATGAGTACCGGCGATTCAGCCGCTGCTATAGATTTTCTGCTAAATCCTGATTTTTCCAAACTGACCCCAAGGGCCATACTTGAAGCATTGGGGCAGGCACTTTTTTCACTGGCGATTGGTGTTGGTGGCCTTATTACCTACGGTGCTTACCTGCCGGATGATGTTTCCCTGCCCAAATCAGCTGGTTTGATTGCTATTGCTGATTCAATTGTCGCGCTTCTCGCTGGGTTTGCCATATTTCCGATTGTGTTTGAATATGGTCTTCAGCCAAGTGAAGGACCGGGACTTATTTTTGCAACACTCCCCATCGCTTTTGGCCAGATGCCTGGTGGTATTTTGTTTGGAACACTATTTTTTGTACTGCTTTCATTCGCAGCTTTTTCATCAACGGTCGGAATGCTCGAACCATTGGTGGCCTGGTTCGTTGATAAGGGGAAATCACGTGTTAAAATGGCCTGGGGATCCGGTATGATCGCGTGGTCCATTGGTATTTTTATGGTGCTTTCATTTAACGTTTTGGTCACGTTTGAGCCGCTGAATTTTATTCCGCTTTATGAAGGTAAGAATCTGTTCGGGATTATGGATTATACCGTTGCCAATGTCCTTATCCCGGTTAATGCGTTGATGATAGGACTGTTTGCCGGATGGGCGATGACAAATGAAATGGCTGAAAAACAATTCGGTTTTTTACACGGCAGCAAGGAATTTACCCTTTGGCGTATCAGCACAAAATATATAGCAACCGTCGCAATTTCGATCGTTGTGTATATGATGATGTTTGGAAATCCGTTTGCCTAACGGTTAAGGCTATAATCCTTAACGTTTAAGGCCGGTTCTTTACCTGTAATAATATCACTGAGCATTTGTGCCGATCCACATGCCATGGTCCAGCCAAGAGGCCCATGTCCGGTGTTGAGATACAGATTATCAATTGTCGTCTTTCCAATAAGCGGTGCGCCATCGGCTGTCATTGGCCGGAAGCCAGACCATTCTTTCACCTTCGCCTTATCAGTTTTTAAGCTAAGATCATGGTACATTTCATTTAGAAAACCGTAAAGGTTATCAATACGCTCTTTCGTCAGTGTATCATCAAACCCGGTAAGTTCTGCGGTTCCCGCCACACGTAAAACATTGCCAAGCGGCGTAATCGCAGCGTGAAAGCCATCATCA
>JAUILB010000015.1 GCA_030432815.1 Alphaproteobacteria bacterium
GCATACGGGCTTCAATATCCCGGTTGGTGCCTTTAAGCGCAGAAATTGCATCAATTTCTTCCTGGCTGTAAAAATCCTTCATATCATCATCGACTTTACCGTCGATGAATTTTTGAAGGCCCGTTACGATCTGACGGTCATATTTTGCATTTTCTACCTTTGAAAGAAATTCGGCCTCTTTCTCTGTTGGAATATGTTTTTTACGAATAGGATTTTGTACGTTCATAATTTAGACCTTTAAGCTTATTGTCTGAAAACAAATAAACGACCTTGAAGCTATTTTATTACAAAAACTCACTTCAAATTCGTTCTCATATTAAAAATTATTCGTAAATTACATAAAAATAGCCATATTGACAACTCATTCTTGGTCACGTATGTATGATTTTTTGTAATGAATTGGACATTAAAATGCTTGGTCAACGACGCCTTATCCCCAGCACAAGTATGCTGATGGCTTTTGAATCATCTGCAAGGAACGGTAGCTTTACCGGTGCAGCGCAGGAACTGAGCCTTACGCAAGGCGCCATCAGCCGACAGGTCAGCGCGCTTGAAGACCAGCTTGGTGTTAAACTTTTTGAACGGATAAAGAAAACAATCCGATTGACCGAAGTTGGCAAAACATATGCGGAAGAAGTCGCCGTTGCACTTAGAACAATTAGAAATGCTTCGTTAAATGCGGTAAGCGATACCCAGGGGCAAACCTTAAACCTTGCCATCCTGCCTACTTTCGGTATGCGTTGGCTGATGCCCAGATTTCCTGACTTTCTTGAAAAAAATCCGCAAATTACAGTCAATTTCACCAGCAAACTGTCACCATTTGATTTTTCCAGCGAAAACCTTCATTCTGCCATTCACTTTGGACATCCAGATTGGCCGGGGACGGAAGGAACATTTTTGATGAATGAAGAAGCCGTCCCGGTTGCGGCGCCTTCCTTCATTGGCGATCATGTTATTCGCGATCCGGGTGAAATACTTCAAATGCCGCTTTTGCATATTGAAACAAGGCCTGATGCTTGGCCCGACTGGTTTAAGCAGAATGACTTAACTCCGCCCAATACAAGGGGAATGGTGCTTGAACAATTTTCTATGGTGACACAAGCGGCGGTAGCCGGTCTTGGTGTGGCACTCCTGCCCCATTTCCTGATCAATACGGAGCTGGAACGTGGCGAGCTTGAAATACTCATGGATAACCCGCTTCAAAACAGCGCCGGATACTACCTGATTACCCCCAAAACCTATGCGGGATACGGCCCGGTTGTCGCCCTAAAAGAATGGCTGCTTGAACAAACAAAAGATTAAACAATAACCTCAACGATATCCTCATCTATAAGGAGAGTCGCTGCACCGTTAGTAAAAGTATCATACCCTCCCCCTGTGCTATCAAATGACCACCCTCCGCCAATCATAGAAACCATATCAGCAGAACCACCATCAATGATAAGCTGATTTGCCCCATCAGTTACAGCCAGCACATCTGCAGCTGAAACAGAAATACTGTTTGAATATTCTTGACTTAGATTTATTATTTCCAAGTCTGAAACTGTTAGTGCAGATAGATCAATTTCATCTTCACGCGCAACAAGCATCAGAGTATCCACGTCAGCTCCACCATTATAGGTATTGCTAGCTCCATCATATATTAGGATATCATCGCCAGAATCGCCATTAAGAATATCGTTTCCAAAGTTACTTCGTAAACTATCATTTCCTGCTCCACCATTAAGAATGTCGTTGCCAGTTCCGGAAGCTATTAAATCATCACCATCCTTACCGGTGATTGTCAGGTCAAAATTCACGTGTTCTTTGCTAATTGATGAATTGTTATTATCAATGGCATCAAATACATTCGTTGATGTTTCATTGAATGTTTCCGCCGGTCTTGCGAAACCTGTCATAGTTCCTGCTTCAAAATATATATTAACAGTTGCTAAACCACTTGTGTATTGATGATAAATTTCACCAACACTCATCACATCTGCAACATATGTCCATGATGAACTACTAATAACAGCATCTTCAGCATGCACCATTATGTTTAAAATGTTATCAGCGTCTGTTACATCTATGACATCTTGGGCAGTAAAAGTAAGGCTTTCCTTATAATTATGGCCCATACGTATAAATTCAACATTAACCAGATTAACATCGGCTAAATTGACATTATAAGTTACTGTTAATGAATCGCTTTCGAAGTCAAATTTGTCATAACCGTCGCCACCATCAAATGTATCTTCTGTTGCTGAACCCTCAAATTCATATACATAAAATATATCGTTCCCGCCTTCTCCAGATAGAATATCAATACCATCTAGGCCACCTAGTGCGTTGTCATCATCATCACCAGTTATATTGTCAGCAAAGTTTGATCCCCAAACACCCTCAATATTCATAAATGTATCACCAGATGCATACCCGCCGCTCAATGTGCCCGCACCCAGATCAATCGTAACGCCTGAATTTGAGTAAAAGAATGAGAGGGTATCAACCCCTTCACCGCCATCCATAACATCCGCGCCTGCACTGGCTATTAATGAGTCATTTCCTCCCTCCCCATTAACAATATCATTCCCATTATGGCCATCCAAAATGTCATTACCATCACCACCATTTAAAGTATCATTACCATCATTCCCCCAAAGTTCATTGTTCTGAGCATCACCTGTCAAAATATCATTGTGAATGCTACCAAATACACCATATATATTTGTATAGTTGTCACCCAATGCATGTCCGCCAGTATGAACCCCTGTTCCAAGATTTACATTTACGGCTGAAGGGCTGGTGTAAAAAGTAATAAAATCGGAATCCCCTACACCTATTATTGTATCGCTGCCTGCAGCACCTTCTAAAAAATTTATCTGGCTGTTGCCCCTAATTGTATCGTTATAATCACTCCCAATTACCAACTCGAAATTAGAAATAACGTCCCCTTGTGCATGCCCGCCAGCACCTGTACCACTAGTCAAATTTACATTCACAGCAGAAGGTGAACCTTCATAAGACAACCAATCCAATCCTGCACCACCATTCAAAATATCTGCGCCAGCACCACCAACAACAGTATCTAGGCCTGCTCCACTATTTATGGTGTCATTACCTGCCCCACCATTTATATAGTCATCCCCTGATCCGGTTCTTATAGAATCATTTCCGCCTCGGCCGCCTACAACAAGGTCTGCTGTTGCAGTTGGCTGATTGAAAGTACCCGGTAGATCACTATCTGCTATATAAGTGTTGGTTGCAGCCAATTGAAAAGTCGACGTTGTCGGCATAGGTGCAGGATTTGCAGTTGGAGGAGCTACACCCCCGCCACCAGCACCGCCACCGCCACCGCAGGCTGATAGCGAAAGTAATGCTAGCGTTGAACCACTCAATTTTACGTTCTTTTTAGGCCTACAAAATCTTGATGTTTGTGACCAAAAATCATTTTCCTTGAATTCTATATATCTGGATAAATCACTACTTTTCACGGTGCCCCCAATTTCTACTTTTTTAAAATAAATTAATTCATTAAACAAAGCATCACCAGTTAGATAAGTCAAGAATTTACGCAGTGTATACTTGAACAAACAAAAGATTAACTTATTGTTTGGGTTATATCTTCATCTATAAGTAAAGTTGCAGCACCTGAAGTATATGTATTGTAAGTATTGAATCCAATTATCTGATCCGCCAGCTGCACCCAACCTTGCCCTATTGAGAAAACAGTATCCCCGCCATCACCCTCAATAAATAATTCATTGAATTCGTCTGTAACCTCAATCACATCAGCAAGAGTGAGATCAAGATCAACTTCATGATCAAGATTATTCAGATCAATAATTTCAATGTTGATTGCGTCGATAAGTGCTAAATCTACAAATAACGGCGTTGTGGGATCATCATTATAAAACAACAATGTATCAACCCCACTGCCACCATCAAACAAATCTTCCAGATCCGATAAATCGCTGCTAAAAATTTCGAAAACGTCATCACCGCTGTCACCAAAAAGTGTATCAAACCCTGCATCACCCGATATGATATCATTACCGGAACCGCCGCTAATGATGTCATCACCGTTCCCGCCAAATATCCAGTCATCACCACTTTCACCAAAAAGATCATCGTCGCCGCTGCCGCCGTAGATATTATCCCACCCGGTACCACCGTAAATGATATCCGACCCCGCATGACCGCTGAGAGTATCATCGCCGCCCCCACCATCGATAAAATCATTGCCAAAACCGCTGTCGATAATATCATTACCACCATATGCAGTTACATCGATGGCCTCTTCATAAAATTCAAAATCCAGGATATGGTCAAAATTATCTGAGGCTTCAAAAACATTGTATGATGTTTCAATAAATCCGATCGGTTCTGGATCATAAATCACTGTTTCTGAAACAATGATGACATCTGCGCCACCGGAGTAATAGAGGGTGCCTCCAGATTTACAGGCAGCAGTCAGAAACAGGGGGAGATATAGGCTCGCGCGAACGGCAGGTTTTCCAATTTTGGTACTCTTGTATTTATCAGGCATATTACGTATCCCAATAAACAACTCCCGCTCACAAAACGAAGTTTCGTTATTATAGTAGAAAAAACTAGCTTAACGTTCCCTGAACGCATTTTCCTGCAATTTAAGTACCGGGTTCATAAGATAAGCCATAATGCTTTTTTTACCATTCAGAATATCAACATCAGCGACCATACCGGGAAGGATCGGAAGATCCCCATCATCCGATGGCAGACTGTTTTCCCGTGTCCGCACCTGTATCACATACATATATTCCTGGTTGTCATTAAGGATCGCATCTGCACTGATATTTTCCACATTGCCTTCAAGCGCCCCATAACGTGCAAAATCATACGCGGTTAACTTCACGCGTGCCGGCTGCCCGGGTCTTAGAAATGCAATATCCTGCGGCAGCACTTCCGCTTCCACCAGAAGCGTATCATCAAGGGGAACAAGTTCAACAATTGGCATACCACTATCAACAACACCCCCTATTGTTGTTACAAGAACCTGATTAATGATACCATCGGTCGGTGCAATAACATCCGTCCTGTTTACCCGGTCAGATAATGCGGGCAAACTGTCAACAAGCTGATTAAGGTTTGTTTGTGCTTCGTTAAGTTCGGTTAGAACACCCGCCCTGAATTTTTGCCTTTCCGCTTCAATCTGAAGATTGATTTCTTCGACTGATTTTATGGCCTTCTCAATTCCCAACTCAGCAATTTGATAATCACCTTCGGCTTCTATCTTTCTTTGCTCCGCACGGGCTAATTCAAGCTGCGGTTCAATGCCACGCTCCACGAGCGGTCTTAGAATCTCCACTTCCTTAGTAGCTAGCTCGCTGGCCGACTGCGCACTTACCATGCCTACTCTTGCTTCAATTTCTGCCTGCTCAATTTGGCGAAGCCTTGCTTCAAGACTGCTGATTGAAGCATTAAATTCTGCATTTCGCGCCGCAAAAAGATTAAGTTCCTGTTCAACCAGATCTTCATGATCCTGTGTAAAGGTAGGATCGAATGATGGTTCCGAAAAATTACTTTCAGCGCGAAGTCGTGTAATCATCGCCTGCAGTGTAAAATATTCTTCTTCGTTACGGTTAAATTCAGCATCAAATTGGGTGCGATCAAGTTTTACCAGAATATCGCCAGCTTTGACTTCATCACCTTGACGGACAAGAATTTCTTTTACAATACCTCCCTCAAGATTTTGGATTGTTTGAATTTGCTTGCTCGGCACGATGCGCCCCGATGCACGGGTGACTTCATCAAGTTCCGCAAAGGACGCCCACAGGATAAAAATAACAAAAAAACCAAAAATGGCTAAAAGCAATGTATTCGCGGCGACTTTGGCGTTTAGCTGCATTTAACCTTCCTTTTTCATTTTGCTTGTTTGACCCGGGGCTTTCGGAGTGAGCATTTTTATCACATCATCTTTGGGGCCATTGGCAACCACTTTACCCTGTTCAACCACAATAATCCTGTCCACAAGCTCCAGCAATGTTGGCCGGTGAGTTACAATCATCAGGGTTTTATCTTTAAGCTCTTCCTTAAGACGGAAAATAAGTTTTTGTTCCGAATTCGTATCCATTGAACTGGTTGGTTCATCCATCATCAATATTGGCGCATTTCGTACCAATGCCCTTGCAATTGCAAGTGCCTGCTTTTGACCACCCGAAAGTCCATCTCCACGGTCTTTTAATTTAAGATCGTAACCATTCGGAATGGCCCCAACAAAATCCTGTACCCCGCTTATTTCCGCAGCTCTTAAAATGTCTTCATCGCTAACGTCATCATGGCCCATGGAAATATTTTCTTTCACGCTACCGGAAAATAAGTACACATCCTGTAGCACCATAGCGATATTTTTTCGAAGATCGTCCGGTACAATTTGGCGAATATCCGTATCATCAACCATAATTGCGCCTTCATCGGGTTCATATAAACCGGAAGCAAGTCTTAAAATTGTGCTTTTGCCGGAACCTATTTTTCCAAGAATACCAACTTTTTCACCTGCCTCCAACGTAAATGAGACATTATCCAAAACCCTTATCGATTGATCAGGGTATTTGAAATTTACATTTTTAAATTCAATTTTGCCTTTCATATTTTTACGACGGATAAAGTCTCGGTCAGAAACATCTTCGTTTGGTTGTTGCATGAGCTTATCAAGGGCAGCATAGGCCGTTTTCGCATGATTATAGCGTGTCAAAAGATTAGCAAGCTGGCCAAGAGGTGCAAGACAACGGCCCGAAATAATCACGCAGGCAATAAGTGCTCCCATGGTAAGTTCGCCATTCATAATGAGTACAAACCCGACAGCAACGATACCTATTTGTGAAATCTGCTGTGCTGTTGCCGCACTGTTGATTGCAATCTGGCTGAACATCCGGGATTTAAGACTTACTGAAGAGTGCTGATCAACGGCTTTTTCCCATCGATCATGAAACATTTTATCAGAACCAAGGCTTTTTAACGTTTCAAGCCCTGAGACCATTTCCACAAGCGTTCCCTGTTTGCTGTGTCCCTGCTGCATTCCTTCTGCAGAAAAACGTGACAAAAAAGGTTGAATGAAAAACCCGATAAATAAAACGAATGGCACTGCCAGCGCAGGAACAATTGCTACCGGCCCGCCTATTATCGCAATTACACCTATAAACAGTATGATAAATGGAATATCAACAATCGTTGCAAGTGATGCGGACGTACAAAAATCACGAAGACTTTCAAATTCACGAACTGTATTGACCAGTCCACCGGTTGACCCTTTGTTGGCACTTAATTTAAGCTTCATGATCCGGTCAAATATTCCCTTGGCAACTTTCAAATCAACTTTCTGTCCTGCGCTATCAATAAAATAAGCGCGCAGGAATTTAAGCAAAAAATCAAAACCGATGACAATTACCATTCCAATACAAAGCGCAACAAGACTTTCCACTGCATTGTTTGGAATAACCCGGTCATAAACTGTCATGATGAAAATTGAACTGGCAAGTGAGAAAAAATTGATCATAATCGCTGCCAGAATAATCTGACCATACGTCCACCAATTTTGGTGAAACGCCCCCCAGAACCAGTGATTTTCATCGAACAGGGGGGATTCATTGGCTTTTTCTTCGCTCATTACCCTCCCCTTTGTAAAATTATGTTTAATGCCGGCAATAAAGTTCCCATCGCATCAAGCAACCTGAATTCCGATAAATCCTTTTCCACGACACCTCCCAAATGCTGCTCTCTTGCCGCATGATGCTCCCTCTCTGCTTCAAGCAGATTGAAAAGGCTGCCACCTGTTGCTTCAAACTGCTCACGGGTCTGATCACGGTTTATTCTGCTTGCGTTCAATGCCTTTTCAAGTGACATCAATTGTTTAGCATGACTTTGAACCGTTTGAAAAGCAACCTTGATTGTTCTATCCACTTCACGGCGGATATTATCTTCGGAATGTCTTGATCTTTCATAACCTTTTGCTGATTTTGAAATTCTTGCTGAGCGCGCACCACCTGTATAAAGGTCGTAACTCATAACAAGCCGGCCAGTGACATCATAATCCTCATTCCCCCGCTCCAGGTCATATTTAGTGGCCGCAAGCTCCAGCGAAACGCTCGGAAATTGGGTTGCACGTTCGGCATTCATTGTTTCTTTGGAAGAAAGCGACTGGGACGCTGCCATAACCAGTAATGGATTATATTGAAAGCCAGTTTCAAGAGCGTCATTAACACTCGCCGGTAATTCCATTGCTATTTCCGGACGCTCCAGATCGGACGGCGAGAAACTGAACACTTCCTCATAATGGCTAACGGCCCCTTCAAGATCCATTTGTGCGCGTGCCTCATTTGTTTCAGCAATCGCAAGACGGGATTGCATCAATGTCACATCCCTGTTCGGCCCCCTTCCGCTTTCAAATCTTAACGTTACCATATCAAGAAGTTCCTGATGCCGGTTTACATTTTCACGGTGATATTCGCGGCGGAGTGTTTCATAAAGAACATAATAGTGTGCTTCCACAGCAGCTAAGGCCACGGCTGAGGCTTCGTAACTATATTGTTCATGTGCCGCCGTAAAAGCATGCCTTGCTGCAGCAATCCTGCTTGAGGTACTACCGCCGTCATAAAGCAACTGTCGGCCAATTAAGGATATATTTGCTGCGGTATCACGCAAACTACGTTGTGTTATATTATCGAAACGATCCTCGAAATTATCGGCGATGCGGTGCCTGCCTGAAAGATCAACACCAATCTGTGGGTATAATGCCGCACGTGCTTCTTCTTGTATGAAGCGCTGCTCGTCACGGGCGGCTTGCGCAGCAGATGTTCTTGGGTGTTCACGAACTGCGACCTGAATATTTTCTTTGAAAATCTGTGTATAGGCAGGCTGCGTATTAAACAAATTATTTTGAAACTGTGACTGGGCTTGCGCATTGGCAGAATACGCACAACATAATATTCCCATCGCCGTAACAAGGCTTCCCCAAAATATTTTACTCATTTTATCATCTTTTCTTCTTTGAGATTTCCAACAAACATAATCATACATGATAGTCTGTTTTACACAACAAGCGGTTAACAAAAGTATAGATAAGTATATTTTTTCAACAAGTCCGTTTTCAGCAATCTGTATGAAGAATTACTTTTTGCCCTTTAATCTACAGCATCCGGTTGATTTTCCGGGATCGCTTTATCGAAGGCTTCCATCGCAAGACAAGCATCATTTATCCGTCGGATTGTAGGGTAAGGTTCAAGATCGCATTTAAACCGATTGGCATTATAGACTTGCGGTACCAGATAACAATCCGCAATCCCCGGCGTATCGCCATGACAGAATTTACCTGTTTGCGGATCAGTGGACAGTTTTCTTTCCAGTGCTGTAAATTCTTGTCTGATCCAGTGGTGGTACCATGTATTGACCCCATCCTGGTCCTGCCCAAGACTATTTTGCAGATACTTAAGGACCCTAAGATTAAGAAGCGGGTGTATGTCACAGGCAATCGCAAAAACAATCGACTGCACCCTTGCGCGTTCCTCGGGATTTGTCGGTAGCAATAAATATTTGGTATCTATACTGTCCAGATATTCAATAATCGCGATTGATTGGGTGATTATTTTATTACCTACCTCAAGTGCAGGGATTAATCCCTGTGGATTTTTAGCCAGATATTCCTCAGACTTATGTTCATTATGTGTAAGCCTATAATTTTTCTGCACATAATTCATGTTTTTTAAATTAAGGGCAATACGAACGCGGTAAGATGCTGAACTGCGCCACATGCCATGTAATATAATATCAGACAATTTTTGTCTCCAATTCTGTTAAGCCATCAATACCAACTTTGATTACGTCACCAGGAACCACGGGGCCAACACCTTCCGGTGTACCGGTATAAATCAAATCACCCGGTTTCAATGTAAATAAACCCGACAGGTTCACAATCACTTCTGGAACTGACCAGATCAGTTTGTTAATGTTGCTGTCCTGTTTAATGTCACCATTAACAGAAAGCCAGATACGCGCATTTTCAATGTTATCAACCTGATCAATCGCATGAATTTCAGCACAAGGTGCCGAATGATCAAAAGCCTTTCCCGTATCCCACGGACGTCCTTTATTTTTGGCTTCTGACTGAAGATCACGGCGCGTTAAATCATTGCCAACCGCATAACCAAATACATGGTCAAGAGCCTTTTCAAGGGTTGCGTCTTTACATTCCCTGCCAATAGCAACTACAAGTTCCGCTTCATAATGAAGGTTACCTGTTTCTGGAGGATAAGGAACTTCTGTCCCATTATCCACCACTGCATCCGCCGGTTTGGTAAAATAAAATGGTAGTTCGCGGTCCGGATCATGACCCATTTCCCGCGCATGGGCAGCATAGTTCCGTCCGACGCAGAAAATACGGCGTACAGGGAACCTGTCTTCACTATTATGCACGGCTACGCTGGCCTGTTTCGGTGGATCAATAACAAAACCCATTTTATAAACTCCTGATTTTTATCTGTTTCCGCGGTCTTCCCGCCATAACCCCAATGCCTGTTGTACGGGGCGGTCTGAATAACTGAAAAGGATGCAATCTTCACCTGCAAAATGCTGATGATAGTGCCAGCTAGGAACGACAAATGTGTCATTTGGTTTCCAGTTTATTTCTTTATCACCAATTCTGGTTTTTCCACTTCCTTCCACAACAGAATATACCGTTGCATCGGTTGACCGGTATGATGCCGTTTCAAAACCAGATGGTAGCAATTGCATAAAAGCCCCCATGGTTGGCATTGCTGATTTGCCATCTACCGGATTGACATACATTAATTTATAACCGTGACAGGGATCGGGGCCACCCGCTTCTTTCATGGTTATTAAACTTTCACGGGTTCGGTCATAAGGGTATTTCATCACGGGGGATGTATTTGAAACCGGGATAAAATCAATCGGCATCAGGCCATTTCCATAACGGGCCACGCTGTCACCATCTTTTCTTACATGGGGATGTTCATCTTCAGAATGATGCTCCATAAAAGACGCATCAAGAAACTGAACGATCGGAATATCAAGACCATCAAGCCAGAAAGTGGGTTCTTCGGATTCGTTTCCATGGTCATGCCAACGACCGCTTGGGGTCAATATCAGATCCCCTTTGCTCATATATGATTTTTCACCATCCACGGCTGTATAGGCACCACTTCCTTCGAGAATAAACCGAAAGGCTGCCTGTGAATGACGGTGGGCCGGTGCAATTTCACCCGGCATAATCAACTGAATACCGGCATAAAGTGATGTTGTAATTTTGCTTTCACCAGCCATGCCCGGATTTTCCAGAATAAGCACCCGCCGCTCCGCTTCCTTGGCGGTAAGCAGACTGCCTGCTTCCAGTAATACCGGGCGTATATCATCATATTTCCAAAGATGTGGCTGACATGCGCTAACGGGTTCAGGCGTCACAAGCGTTTTTAACCGCTCCCACAGGGGGACAAGATTATCGCCACTTATTTTCTCGCTATAACCATCGAGTTCAGCTTTTCGTGCGTCATCCATTTTTATCCCTCATAAGCGAGTGCCGCATCAACCAATGCAATTGCATCCGATTTATCATACATTTTATAGACGCTGGCAACAATAACTTCGGGTGATCCTGAATGAAGGCGTTCGTAAAGCTGCTGCCTGCCACCAAAGCTGTCACCTGTAAGCTCCCATGCAAGCTTGCAAAGCCTTTGCCGGTAGCCGGCATCAACACCTTTCCCGCGCCAGTAGCGGTCAATGAGTGGCCGAAGTTCCGGTACATCCATATCTTCCGCCGATGGCACAAAAATCGGCGCACTGGTGGTCACATGTTCAATAATACTCACGAGCCGTTCTGAAACCATACCGATAAACGCCCGAAGGTGCGGTGCTGGTTTTATGGCAAAATGACCACCCGGGGTATGACTGCCTTCCACTTCAGCAGTTCTTATAATGGATCTGAAAATTTCCTTATAAGTAACAAGTTCGCCAAGTTCCATTTCAATAAGCTGACGCCCAGCCTTCCCTTCGGTTTCAATCATCAGGTGGGATACGCCGATCATCAGCTCAAGCCGCTCAAGCAGTTGAAGCACGCTGCAATGAGCAGCCCATTTCATAACACGGGATCGGAAAAGCATATTGGCTTCTTTGGGGGCATTGGCAAGAAAGACCCGTTCCCAGGGCACAAAAACATCATCAAAAATCATGACTACATCCTGCTCATCAAACCGTGTGGATAGCGGATGATCACGGACATCACGGTTTATACTAAAGGGTTCGCGGCAAATTTGTTTAATCCCCGGCGCACTTACAGGCATGGCAAACCACAAACCAAATTCAGGCTCATCTTCCTGAAGCGTTTGTGTCGGTGCAATGACAACTTCATCTGTAAGCGGCCCTAAAGTCACAAACCGTGCGCCACGGACAATAATACCGTCTTCCCGTTCTTCAACAATTCGCATGCAGCGGTCGGGGTCTTCTTTCGGACGTTTTGATTTATCCATTGCCGGATCATGAAGACCGTGTGAAAGCGACAGATCATTTTCAGCAGCATATTTTAAATAATTTTCGATATTGGTTTTAAACCTTGGGTCAATTTTTGCCATTTCATCACGTGCATCATACATCCCGACTATAATGGCAGCACAAAAATCCGGAAAACGGCCAAACATGCCAAGGCTTTCTTTCGCCCAGATCGCCGTATTATCCCGCCGTTTTATCAGATCATCATAATTTTTCGGCAGGGAATAACTATAGGATACACGAACGCCATCATCATTGATAAATGACATTTTATCCTGAAGATCAGGGTTATGCTGCTGATCATATATGCGCGCCATTTCGCGCGCCACACGTGAAAAAGCCGGATGTTCCGTTACATCATCTACTTTTTTTCCATGTACCCAGACTTCCCGACCATCACGCAGACTTTCAAGATATTCTTCACCCGTCATGATCCCATGACCACGCCCTGCGGTCATATTGAGTTTGTCTTCGAAGCTGTAGTTACTCACTTTATTTTCCTTAAGCATTATTAAACGTCCAAATTAAAAACTTTGATGGCATTGCCGCTGTAGATAGCATCGCGGTCTTTCTGATCGAGCCAGTTAAAACCATCCAGATAAGGTTTAATGTCATCAAACGGACGACCCGTATCCGGATTATGACTTGATCCCACTCCCGGACATTCAGCACCGAACAATAACCTGTCGACACCGATTTCCTTGATTAGAAGTTCAAGGGCCGCTTCTGAATATAAAACCGTATCAAAGTATAGTTTTTTGACCTTTTCCCTAAAGCGCATGCCCTTGCCACGAAGGGAAGCTGAATCAAAACGGCCGATCTGATAGGGAATTGCCCCGCCACCATGAGAGCAAATTATTTTTAAATCCGGGAAATCATCAAATACACTGGATTTTAAAAGATGTGCGACCGAAATCGTTTCTTCATTAATAAAATGAAGTGAATACGGTGTTCGTTCTGATCTTGAACCACAACTATGTATATGCGCAGGCACATCAAGCTCGCACAATTTTTCATAAAGAGGGTACCAATACCGGTCCCCTAGTCCCGGTGCTTCCTGTCCGCCATTTTCATATGGATCAGGATTAAGCAGACAACCTTTAAAGCCAAGCTCGTTAACACAGCGTTCAAGTTCTGGGATACAGTCTTCAATAGCCCTGCCCGCCACTTGTGGAAGGCCGGCAACCCCGATAAAAATATCGGGAAACATCTGGGTCTGACGGTAAATAACATCATTCACTTCTTCATGCAGCCAGTCGATAATTTTCGCAGGGCTTTCAGAATGCATCATTTGAAAAGGACGTGGTGATACACACTGCTTATCGGTCCCCACTTCTTTAAGATACGGCAGATGGCCATATTTTCCCATATGTGGTGTATTCAGTGCTTCCAGCATTTCATCGTCTGAAATAACAACTTTTCCACGCCCGTGTGCCCCACGATGCGCGAGAAGTGTTGCTTTATATGCCCAAAGCTTTGCAGGTGCACTGACATGAGCGTGGCAATCAATAATCATTTCTGATCCTTTACAATATATTTTTTACTGTTATTATAATAATACCCAGTAAGAATCAGAGTCAAGCTCTATTGAAAAGCGACAAACATCTGGTAAAATTATAAAAAAGAGTAAGAGGCAAAATATGGACAGACGTAAATTTTTAGCATCCGTTGGCGGTGCCACTGCACTTGCGGCTATGTCCGCTTCCGAAAAAGCAGACGCCCTTGAACAGGCCATGAGTGAAGAACTGGACAGTATTGTTGTAAAACCACAGTTATGCACCACATACGGACAGGAGGGCCCGCCAATTCAACGCGGTATTAAGCGGGACAAATATTTCATGATGGGGCATGATCCACGCCTTCCGCGTATGTCTGATAAACCTACACTCATTGAATTTTACAAAAAACGCTTTGGATCAGTGCAGCATATGCTTCAAAGCGCACGACTGGCGAGAATCAATGGCCTTCCTGAAAAAACGGTTCTGGCCTGCTTGCTTCACGATATTTCGGTTGGCGGCCTGATTAGAATGGATCATGGGTATTGGGGGGCACAACTGGTCGCGCCCTATGTGGATGAGGAAATTGCATGGGCGATTAAATATCACCAGTCGCTCAGATTTTATGCTGATCCGGATGTGGGTTATGAATATCCCGAAGCTTATATCCGCTATTTTGGTCCCGATTTTGTGCCGGAACCTTATGTTGCGGCCGATGCTGAATATGCCAGAAACCACAAATGGTATATGACAGCCCGCCAGATAACAATTAACGATGTTTATTCTTTTGATCCCAATGTCACCGTCGAAATCGAAGATTTTGAAGACATTATCGGGCGCCATTTCAGACAGCCCGAAGAAGGGCTGGGTTATGATAACAGCCCATCAGCCCATATGTGGCGCACGATGATTTTCCCGAATAATTTTTTGTAAGGTAAAATCGTGGGTCTCATTGAAAACCGCTTTTCCGGAAAAGAACGCCCTGCACTTTTCTATTATGGGTGGGTTGTGGTCTTTGTATCATTACTTTGCCACATGTTTATCTTTGCTGTGCCCACATTAATGCTGCCACAAATTTATGGACCTATTATAGACCAGACAGGATGGGGCCGTAGTGAAGTAGTATTGATTTCCAGTGCCAAATTTGCGTCCGGCGCTGTCACTGCATTTTTTACTGGACAATTTATTCAGCGTTTTGGCACACGCGTAACCACATTTATAGCAGCACTTATCACCGGACTTGCGATGATTTCTTTTTTGTTCATCACTGAAATCTGGCATTTGATTGCTATTGGTGCACTGCTTGGTGTTGGCTCGCTTAGTCTGGTGATTAATATCAAGGTTCTTGTCTCAAGGTGGTTTCAAGGGCGGCTGGGGCTTGCCCTCGGGCTTGCCTTACTGGGCACGGCCGGTGTCGGGCCAAGTCTGACATTCGTGCTTGAACCATTGATTAATGAATATGGATGGCGCATGTCCGTTGCTTTTTTAAGTGGCGGTATATGGTTTATTGCATTACCTATATTCCTGTTTTTTGCGCGGGAAAACCCGCAGGACATGGGCCTTAAAACGGAAGGCATAAGTGATGCCCAAAATGCAAGCATAAAAGAATTACCGCAATATTTCTCAGATTTTGGTGCAACAGTTAAAAAAAATACCTTTATCGCTATGAGCATCGGTGTGTTTCTGATCGGCTTTGTTGATCAGGGATTATTGCAGCATACTGTTGAATTTCTTGATAAAGATGCGGGGCTGGGTCGTGACATGGCCCGATATGGATTTAGCCTACTGATGACAATAAGCCTTGCCGGAAAAATCGGCTTTGGCTGGCTCTTTGACCGACTTGCGATTAAAGGGGTAATCATATGCTATATTTCCATCGGGCTTGGCGTTTTGCTGGCATTTCCCGTCGGCGGCTTGGAAACGCTAATCGCATTTTGTGTAGCACGTGGTATTTCCCATGGTGGCACCATTGTCGATGTACCCTATCTGTGCCGTCAGGCCTTTGGCCCGGCAATCCTTGCCCGCACTATAGGAACAATGACAATGGTTTTATCTGCCGGATTTGCGCTTGGACCTTATGTAATTGGTATTATTTATGATCAAACGGGTAGTTATGATAATGCCTTTTATCTGTGCATTATACTTGCTCTGATTGCCGCAGCTTCACTTTATTGGGTAAAACCGGAATATAAAAACTGGCTTGAAAATCATAAAAGCCCGACAGTTAACGGATCATAGGCATAAAGCCATTCGTTTCGTTCTTTGGCGACATTGCGCCGCTCAAACCCTTCTTCAAATTCCTGCCTTGTCGTAAGATGGTAAAGATCTCCAAGTTCTGTAGAACCGGTTACTATTTTTGCCGTACGTTCAAACCTATTGCGCTGAAACATATCCAGGGCTTCTGCAATATCATCATTTTGATTTAACGCTCTTGTAAGCACTGCAGCATCCTCTATCGCCATCACGGCTCCCGACGCCATATAGGGCAGCGTCGCATGTGCCGCATCCCCCATCAGAACAGCGCGGTCCGTGCGCCAGTTATCAATCGGTTTTCGATTGTTAAGGGCCCATCGATAGCATTGATCCTTATCCACATTATCAATAATTGTCTGAATATCATCATGCCAGCCAGCAAAATCATCCTTAAGTTCCTGCCAATCTGCCTTTATCGTCCAGGATTCTTCCTGCCAATGGACATTTTCGACGCAGGCAACAAAATTCAGAACTTCACCCGAACGCAGATAATAAATAACGGCATGCTTCTTCGGCCCGCACCAGATCGCCGATATAATATCCATAAAGTCTTCAGGAAGCCTTGATGTCGGCAAAGTCGCACGCCAGGCAACCTGCCCTGTATAATCCGGCGGGGTTTTCCCAGTTATTTGATCACGAACTGCCGATTTAATACCATCAGCCCCGATTAGAATATCCCCTTCTACCGCACGACCATCAGAAAGTTTTAACGTGATACCATTTTCAGTTTCATCAAAACCGGTGACCGCGGCGTTCAGAAATACACAGTCGGGGTTAAGCGCAAGCACCCGATCAGCAAGTATTTTATGAAGATCGCTTCTGTGAATATGATAATAAGCTGCCCCGTGCATCTGAAGATGTTGTTCTGCAAGTGGCACCTTATGCAGCAGTTCTCCGGTATCAAAAAGCTTGAATTCAAAAGCCTTCGGCTTTACCCCCACTTTATCAATTTTATCGGCAATACCAATATGTTTGAAAACTTTCACCGCTGGCGCACTACATTGAATGCCGGCACCAATTTCACCAAGTTCCGGTGCCTGTTCATAAATTTCAACATTATATCCTTCCTGTAGAAGGCACGCCGCTGTCGTCAGTCCGCCTATGCCCGCACCGGCAATGAGTATTTTTACTGATTTATCCACTAATCATTACCCATTTCATCAAGCATATTTTCATAATTGGCCCCCATAACGCTCCCAACGGGTTGCCCTGCACGTACGGCTTCTGTCATCAATTTTTCCTTGGCAACAATACGTTCTGCAATTTTGATGACTTCCTCTGCCCGACCCACTGGAATAAAGACAACAGCACTGCCATCCGCGATAACATAATCGCCCTCATTCACTTTAACATCACCAACGGTTATTTCAGTATTATAGGACTGTTCATATACCCGTCCGCGCGCTGTTCTTGCGGTATGACTACGGGCATAAACAGTAAACCCAAGTGAGGCTGCCTCATCAATGTCCCTTGCCGGTCCTTCAAGAATAACGCCCTCTATGCCATTGTGCTGAGCGGCATTGGAAAGAACACCACCCCAGCCCGCAGCATCAATACCAGTGGATTGCTCAATGACGATTACATTTCCTGCGCTTCCTGCCTCTATCGCCGCTGAACAGAGATGCTTTACCGATCCTCCTTCCGGCGGGTTGGGCCCAAGTTTTACGGTCAGCGTACGTCCAACGATTTTATCCTTTGTGGTCTGATTATTTATGCCCGTCACTTCACCCGGAAGGCCAAGACTATCCATAGCATCCGAAACCGCACAACTGTCCATCTGTTTTAACCGCTCAAGAAGTTCTTTGCTCATCATTCATCCGTATTTTAAATTGCATGCAAGGTGTTATTATAATAATATACAAATTATCACTGTCAAGCATAGGAAACTATATGGAGTTTAATTTCAAACCCGTTCCAAGCAAGATCGTTTTTGGTGAGAATTCGGCATTAAGTTTGCATGAAGAAGCTCTTGAACTGGGTGCTAAGCGGGTCATGGTTGCCTGTTCCAAAGGGATGCTTTCCAGAATTGATCATGTGCTTGAAAAAATGAGTGATTTATGTGTTGGTGTGTTCGATGGCGCTAAACCGCATTGCCCGGAAGACATTGTTACCGCCGCACTTGAAAAATTCAAGGAAACTGAAGCCGACCTTATCGCCACAATAGGCGGCGGTTCAACAATTGGCATCGGAAAAGCAATAACCCTAAGAACAGGTGTCCCGCTTATTGTTGTTGCAACAACGCCCTGTGGTTCGGAAAGCACGCCTATCCACGGCATGCTGATTGGAAACGTAAAAAAAACCGGACGCGATCCCCGTGTTATTGCCAGAACATCCATTTATGACCCGGTACTTACAACCGATATGAGCGCACATCATACCGGCACAATCGGCATGAATAGTCTGGCGCATTGTGTGGAAGCACTTTACGGCGAAACAAGAAACCCTATATCCGACATGATGGCCATCGAAGGCATCCAGGCACTCACATCCGGAATCCTGCAAAGCATCCAAAGCCCGGATGATCTTGAAGCCAGATCAAAGGTGCTATATGGCGGGATGCTTAGTGGCCAATGCGTAACACATGCCGGGATAGCCATTCATCACAAACTTTGTCATGTTCTTGGTGGTCATCACGGTATCCCACACGGTGAAAGCAACAGTGTCATTCTGCCGTATGCTGTCGCCTATAATGAAAGCGCCGCACCAAACGCTATGAAGCATATAAAAAAGGCAATGAACACAACAAGTGCATCAAAGGGA
>JAUILB010000322.1 GCA_030432815.1 Alphaproteobacteria bacterium
CTATTGTCAACGGGGATAGGCCAATAGATGTACATTTTTAATGTAATTTCTACACCAAAAAGACAAAAAAATACTAAACGGTTTTTTTTGCGAACTATAATTCTGTTTGGTCTTAGGTTGATAATTTATTGTGAATACTGTGCTGCGGAATGAAGTCGGTCATTAAGTAGCCGGCTTTAATCGCTTTGGGTCTAATGGCAAGGTATTTTTCAAGTTCCGGCGATGATGAATAACCTGTTGAAGATTTTGCAATGACATGGGCGATATTTCTTAAACGGCAGCCCTAATAAGGACGGCAAGCCGTCTTCGCAGAAAGAAAAGGATGAATCAGCGTTAAGTCATTGCGGGAGAAACGGCATAGGGAAAAGCGAGAACAAAGAGCAAGCCTGGATTGCCCAAGCAAAGAAACCGTCACAATTGTGCAAACCCTTTCCCGCGATGCCCCACAGGAGTTGAGCGATGGTCCCGGCGTACATCACGAAAGGCACGCGAGCATAGGCTTTGTATCGATGGGAATACTGTCAGTTACGCTGAATTAACGCTGGGCAGGCAGCATCTGCATACCTGATTACTTGCACCATAATCAGATCTTGTAAATTCGTTTTAACATGTGATTCAACCGTATTGCAATTTATCGAGAAGCCGCTGAAATTGGAAGCCCATTTTTTCACCTAATGATTTCTTGCTTAAATATTTAATTTCGTAAATATCCGCGTGTTTGCTGCTTTCCAACAAGTAATCATCACTGGTTTTTAATTCGTCGACCAGCTTTTTTTCCAACGCACGCGTTCCGGGCCAGCTTTCACCAGTGGATACTTTAACAATATCGATATCCGGCCGATTTTGCACAATAAAATCTTTAAACAATAGATGGATGTCTTCTATTTCTTCACGAAACTTGGCCTTCGCTTCTTGCGTATTTTCACCGAATAAGGTCACCGTTCTTTTAAATTCACCCGCCGTAAATTGATCGTATTCAATATCATGCTTTTTCAGAACTTTATTAAAATTGGGTATCTGCGCAATCACACCTATGGAACCGATCATTGAAAACGGCGCTGCCATAATACGATTTCCTACACATGCCATCATATAACCACCACTGGCCGCTACTTTATCCACCGAAACCGTGAGTGGTATGTTTTTCTCCCGAATTCGCATTAGCTGGGATGCCCCCAATCCATAACCATGAACCACACCGCCGCCGCTCTCCAATCGCACAAATATCTCATCATTTTCAGTAGCCACCGTCAAAACGGCTGTAATTTCCTCTCTTAAAGAAGAAACCGCAGTTGCGCGGATATCACCGTGAAAATTCAGAACAAAGATACGTTTTTTTTGAACACCACTTTTGAGATCTTTTACAATTTCTTTTAATTTTTCTTTTTCATCTTTGAGGTATTTCTTCAATCCCTCTTTATGTAACATATTGGCATTCATTGCCATCGCTATATCATCATATTTTTTATTTAATTTTCTGATTTCTATAGATTCTTTTTTACCTGCCTGTTTTCTGCTAGATACATAGGCAAAAAACAGCATAACCGCTGCGATAGCCACAACAATGGTTACAGTTTTCGCCAAAAATAGTCCGTAATTCAAAAAGAATTCTGTCATTGTTGGAATACCATCCTCTACAATAAGAATATTTATTTCATCAATCGTTAACACACTATAACCGATTTAGCCTAATACTACTAAAACGCCTGCACGTTCTGAATCATTTTAGTCTGGTTCGGGAAAACAGTGAGCGTCCATTTAATTTCTTATAGAGCGAGTAGACGAAACGTGTGCAATGGCACAAGACTAACACAACGACGGCTTTGCATAAAAGCAGGTATTGCGATGAAAAAAAACACCATCGCATGTACAAGCACACTATTACATCCTGCTTTATCAAATCATTACACACTTACTGCAGAATACGAGAAACTTACTTTACAAAAAACTGCGTAAACGCTTTAGCAGGAAGTGGCCTGCCGAGCAAATAACCCTGTGCTTTGTTGCAGCCTATAGACAAAAGATAATTTAATTGAGCCTCCGTTTCTATACCTTCAGCAATTACATCCAGGTGTAAACTCTTTGCCATTGCAATAATGGCCGAAACAATTGCAGCATCGTCCGGGTCTTCCTGTACATTTCGAACAAAAGACTGGTCAATCTTCAATGTATTCAGATGCAGTCTTTTTAAATAGCTTAAGGACGAATAACCCGTTCCAAAGTCATCGATCGATATTTGAATTCCTTTGCTACTAAGCACTTTAAGCGTCTCATTATTTTTGACAACATCCTGCATTAAAGCCCCTTCAGTTATTTCTAGCTCAACATATTTCGGGTCTAACGTTCATGGCGTATTGACCGACACCCCTGATGATGAAAGAATACAAGTATATTGTTCATCAGTTTTAAGCGATGTAACGAAGTGGCACAAAAACCGGGGATGCCGTCAGTGTTACAAAACATAAAACTGATAAATACCATTCTTTTTTTCATGCTTTCAGGCGTCAGGGTTTGTTGTTGCCTAAACTAGTATACTTTCACGTTAAACCAGAAGCACTAATAAGGTCACAAATTTTTTTCGCCATATTATCCTGATTAAAATATCTAGGAGAAATATTTACGGAAATTCTTATCGCCTGGTACCCATCCTGCTGCCACAAAAAGTTCTGTTGACAGGCTTCTTTTACGACCCAGTCAGTTATATCATTAATCTGCCCAAATTCTTCAGCAAGTGGTATAAAAACAGCGGGCGACACCAACCCTTCTTCAGGATGGCACCATCGTATCAATGCCTCTGCGCCAATCAGTTTCCGGTCATTAATACTAAATTTAGGTTGGTAATGAAGTACAAATTCTTGTTTGTCAGTTGCACGCCGCAATTTTGTTTCCAAATCTAATTTTGATTGCAATGCAACACTCATATCTGATGTATATATGCTGAAGCGGTTCCGGCCATTTTCCTTTGCACGATACATGGCGTTATCTGCATTCTTTAATAAAGACGCTGCCGTTAAACCGTCAATTGGATACAAGCTGATACCGATACTAGGGCTGATATATATTTCATGTGAAAACACGTTCAGTGGATTTTTCATGGCGTCTATAATTTTGCTGGCAATCATTGCAGCGTCTTCCATTTTCACCAGGTCTTTAATAATTATGGTAAATTCGTCACCGCCCAGGCGCGCGACAGTATCTCCCGCTCGTATGGAATTCTTTAACTTGTTGGCAACCACTACTAACAATTCATCCCCTGCATCATGACCTAAAGTATCATTAACATTTTTAAATCGATCAAGATCAATAACAAATAACGCGACTATAGTTTTTTGCCTATCTGCTCGAATAAGCGCTCTGTCCAGCCGCTCTCGAAACAATAGCCGATTTGCAAGGCCGGTAAGATGATCATAATGCGCCAAATTATGAAGCCCTTGT
>JAUILB010000323.1 GCA_030432815.1 Alphaproteobacteria bacterium
TGAATAACTTAAAAGCGCGCACAATACAGGAAAGGTCGACATTATGTCTTCGAAGGCGTTATCAGGAGCTCAGATCATCATTAAATCCCTTGAGGATTTGGGTGTGGATGTCATTTTTGGATATCCTGGTGGTGCCGTGCTGCCGATTTATGACGAACTTCATGAACATTCCAAGATCACCCATGTGTTGGTTCGTCATGAGCAGGCGGCCGTTCATGCAGCCGAAGGATATGCCCGTTCAACCGGAAAACCGGGTTGTGTACTTGTAACATCAGGACCCGGTGCAACGAATGCGATTACCGGACTTGCGGATGCAATGCTGGACAGCATCCCTGTTGTTTGTCTTACTGGGCAGGTTCCTGTTCAACTGATTGGTACGGACGCTTTCCAGGAAGCGGATACCGTTGGTATATCGCGCCACTGCACCAAACATAATTATTTAATCCGTCATACGGATGATGTTTCCCGCGTGGTTCATGAAGCCTTTCATGTAGCGACAACGGGGCGACCTGGTCCTGTTGTGATTGATATTCCGAAAGATGTTCAGATCAAGACCAGTGAAGAAATGCACAATGGGCCAATAGAACATCGCAGTTATCGTCCGGCGTATCATGGTGATGAAGCGGCGATCAAGAAAGCCGTAAAACTACTTTCGACAGCGAAGCGGCCAATATTTTATACCGGTGGGGGTATTATTAATTCGGGGCCAAAGGCATCAGATTTACTCAGAAAGCTTGTTCGAATGACTGGCGCGCCTATTACAAGCACATTGATGGGGCTTGGTGCTTATCCTGCGTCTGACAAACAATGGCTGGGAATGTTGGGAATGCACGGTACATATGAAGCCAATCACGCAATGCATGACTGTGATGTGATGGTGTGTATTGGTGCGCGTTTTGATGATCGGATAACCGGGCGTATAAATGCATTTTCACCAAAATCAAAGAAAATCCATATCGATATTGATCGTTCATCAATTAATAAGATCGTGCATGTTGACGCACCGGTTGTTGGTGATGCAGCGGCTGTTCTTGATGTTTTCATCAAACTCTGGAAGAAGGGTAAGCATAAATTTGATCAGGCTGATCTGGATAAATGGTGGGCAAAAATCAACGAAGACCGAAAAAGGAACTGTCTGGCCTATCCTAAGCGTGATGATGTAATTATGCCGCAACATGCCTGTGAAAGACTTCAGGAACTTACCAAAGGAAAAGATGTTTATTTCACAACCGAAGTGGGACAGCATCAGATGTGGGCGGCGCAGTTTTTAAAACTCGAAGAACCAAACAGATGGATGACATCTGGTGGGCTTGGAACGATGGGGTATGGTTTTCCGGCGGCGATCGGTGTTCAGATGGGACATCCAAAAGCATTAGTGATTGACGTGGCGGGTGAAGCATCCATTCAAATGAATATTCAGGAATTATCGACCGCCATGCAATATGGTCTGCCGGTAAAGATATTTATATTGAATAATGAATATATGGGAATGGTACGCCAGTGGCAGGACCTTAATCATGATGGCCGTTATTCAAACAGTTATACGGCATCACTGCCGGATTTTGTGAAACTCGCGGAAAGTTATGGTGTGACCGGTATCAGGGTTGATCGTTTGGCTGATCTTGATGATGCGATCATAAGGATGATTGAAACAGAAGGGCCGGTGATTGTTGATTGCCGGGTTGAAAAACTTGCCAATTGTTTTCCAATGATCCCGTCCGGTGCGGCACATAATGAAATGATCCTGCAGGATGAAAATGAAATTATGGAATTCGAAGGAGGGGCCGCACTGGTTTAATAAACCGGCGCGAGGATAGCTATGTTAGATACACCTCATCAGGAAAGACATACTTTTTCAATTATTGTTGATAACGAAGCGGGTGTCCTTGCCCGTGTCATCGGGCTTTTTTCCGGTCGTGGTTATAATATTGAACATTTGACAGTTGCACCGGTTGATATGGAAGGAAATGAAAGCCGCATTACCGTTGTAACCACTGGAACACGCAAGATTATTGAACAAATTAAAGCGCAGCTTGATCGGCTTGTGCCAATTCACAAGGTCGCCGATCTTACGGATGAAGGACCATCTGTTGAACGCGAACTTGCACTTGTAAAAGTTGCTGGTGACAGCCAGCAAAGGGTCGAGGCACTTCGTGTTGCAGAAGCATTTCGTGCGCGTCGTGTTGACAGCACCTCAAAAAGTTTCATTTTTGAGGTGACAGGTAAAACGGAAAAAATTAAGGCATTCATCGAACTCATGAGCGAACTGGGTCTGGTGGAAGTTGTAAGAACCGGTGTTGCCGCCCTTCACCGCGGAAAAAAGAAATTATAAAGAATAAATTAGAGGAAATATTCATATGAGAGTTTATTACGATTCTGATGCAGACGTTAATCTGATCAAAACAAAAAAAGTGCTTATTGTCGGCTATGGCAGCCAGGGCCATGCCCATGCCGCCAACCTGCGTGATAGCGGCGTTAGCGAAATTGCTGTTGCGCTTCGCGAAGGGTCAAGCACACGTAAAAAAGCCGAAGCCGCCAATTTTAAATGTATGACAGCCGCAGAAGGTGCCAAGTGGGCCGATGTGGTGATGGTGCTTGTACCGGACGAGCTTCAGGCTGATTTATACAATAACGACCTTGCGCCAAATATGAAAGAAGGCGCAAGCCTTATGTTCGCACATGGTCTTAACATCCACTTTAAGCTGATTGAGCCACGCTCCGATCTTGATGTGTTTATGATTGCCCCGAAAGGACCTGGTCATACTGTTCGTTCAGAATATCTGAAAGGTGCCGGTGTTCCGACCCTTATTGCCGTGCATCAGGATGCAACCGGCAATGCAATGGACATTGGTCTTTCCTATGGCTCCGCAAATGGTGGTGGTCGCGCCGGGATCATTGAAACAACATTTAAGGAAGAATGTGAAACTGACCTGTTCGGCGAACAAGCCGTTCTTTGCGGCGGTGCATCCGCCCTTGTTCAGTGTGGTTTTGAAGTTCTTGTTGAAGCTGGCTACGCCCCTGAAATGGCCTATTTTGAATGTCTTCATGAACTTAAGCTTATTGTTGATCTTATGTATGAAGGTGGTATTGCCAATATGCGCTACTCGATTTCAAACACGGCCGAATATGGTGACTATATGTCCGGTCCGCGTGTGATCAATGAAAATACAAAAGCGGAAATGAAACGTATTCTTGCCGATATTCAGGAAGGCCGTTTTGTGAATGATTTTATGCTTGATAATAAAGTTGGTCAGATCAAACTTAAAGCATCCCGTGCGAAGGGTGCGGCGCATCAGATCGAAGAAGTGGGCGCCAACCTGCGTGCAATGATGCCTTGGCTTAAAGAAAACCAGAAGGTTGATAAAACCAAGAACTAATTTCCGTAAATTATTAATTATAAAGAGCCCACGTTTGGATCAACGGGGGCTCT
>JAUILB010000324.1 GCA_030432815.1 Alphaproteobacteria bacterium
ACTGTCCTGCCGGCCAGTATGGCATTGGCTGCCAAAGGCTGCATTTTGATCGCACTTATCAAGCCGCAATTTGAAGTGGGCAAGGGCATGGTCGGAAAGGGTGGAGTTGTGCGTGATCCTGAACTTCATAAACAGGTTTGCGATAAAATCGAAAACTGGATCATGAGTGATATGGATGGTTGGCAGGTCATTGGCCTGACCCAAAGTCCGATCAAGGGGCCGGAAGGTAATATCGAATTTTTAATCGGGGCAAAGTATGATCCGTAAAGTAAAAATTGAGGAGCTTGGCGGTCGTGGCGACGGAATCGTTCATGAGGGTGGAAACGTAATCTATGTTTCCTATTCCGCACCTGGAGATGTGGTGGATATAAAACTGGCGGGACAGAAAGGGCGTATTAAACATATTCATCAAAAATCACAGCATCGCGTAGACGCAGTGTGTCCACATTTTACAAAATGCGGTGGGTGTACACTTCAACATATAGAAACAGATTATTACAGAACCTGGAAAGAAGGTCTTATTAAAACGGCCCTTTACAATCAAGGCATATCAGATGCGGTGATTAATCCGCTTGAAATAAGCCCATTGGGCAGCAGAAGGCGGACGACTTTGCAAGCGATCTGCCGCAGTGCCGGTGATGTGATCCTGGGGTATGCGGAAAAAGGCAGTCATAATTTAATTGATGTGGAACATTGTCCAATTCTTAAGCCTGGCATTGTTAAGTTCATTGCAGCGCAACGTGCCTTTCTGGCTAAAATTTTGGATAAAAAACAAAAAATGGCAGTGCAGATTACCAGCGGTGAAAATGGTCTTGATGTTGTAATTGAAGGAAAGGGGGATGCCGGTCTAAAGCTTCGAATGGATTTGGCGGAATTTGCCGAACAGAATGATCTTGCCCGGGTCAGTTGGCTTGATAGGTCCCTTAAAAATGCTTACCTCGAAACGCTGGCGGAAAGGCGAAAGCCTTATGTCACATTTAATGGAAACAAGGTTTTCTTTCCTGCAGGTTCTTTCTTGCAGGCAACTGTTGAAGGGCAGAACTTACTTACGAAAGTCATGCTGGATGCTATCATTGGGGCAAATCGTGTTGTGGATCTTTTTGCCGGGTGTGGAACTTTTTCAATCGCAGCGGCGGGTATCACCAATATACACGCGGTGGAAAATAACGAAGAAATGCTAACCGCGTTAAAAAACAGTGCCAATATGATGACGGGCATAAAACAGGTTAGCACCGAACTTCGTGATTTGTTTTTGCGCCCATTGCTACCTCATGAACTGAATGAATTTGATGTCGCCATCATCGACCCGCCACGCGCGGGGGCCAAACACCAAATGCAGGAAATTTTAAATTCAGACATAAAAAAGCTGGTGATGGTGTCCTGTAATCCGGTTACGTTTGCGCGGGATGTTCAAAATCTTATCACCGCCGGTTTTAAAATGGGGCCTGTCACCCCGGTGGACCAGTTTTTATTTTCCCCCCATCTTGAAATCATATCAGTTTTTGAACGCGTCTGATTTTATCAGCATCATTTTGCCACATTTTCGGGTTAAATTATGATCATGGGTGCAAAGAAGAGGCGGCATATATTGCATGTTGGTACGCAGAATTTGTCGAAAAATATGGTAAATAAATCGTTAAAAATCCTTTTCTTAACAATATGTTAGTATTTGGATTAGGAATTTCAAGGTTTTTTTGGGCATAGAGGGGCTGGCACGGTCCTTGCAAATGGATGGTCATGAAAATGATATCTGGCAAGGAGTAATTTAATGCAAAGCGTAAGAGCCTATAATATGAATTTAAACGAACTTATCCACCCTGAACAAAGTCGGACCCCGGTTCGCGATCAGAATGTTGTTACAAACGACAATCAGAAATCGCTTAAAATTGATAATGAAGTTATTAATTTATTTAATGCCAAGGATGATGGTGGTGTATTTATTGATATATCCCCTGTCTGGAATAGGGTTGCGCAAAAAATTGACCTTCATAATGCAACCATGTCTGAAGTTGCGGATTTAAGCGCAACCCTGTTTAACGAAGGTGCGATTACATTTGAAGATCACATTAACCTTAGCTTCCAGAAAGATCCGTTTAGTACTGAGAAAAAGGATATCATTGCCTATTGGAATGAACAGCAGGAACGGGTTATTGAACAGGGTGCCATGCATGATGAACTTAATGACATTATCCGCATTCAATCCATCCTGGGTTATGTGGATAGTTTGCGGTAACGGGCATAGATAATAATTTTTATTGTCCTTATGACTTATTTGATATGCAAAACATATTAAAATAAAAAATAGCTTGCAGTAGAAACTAATAGAAACAGGATGCAGAAGATTATTATATAGCTTGTTTTGTTGAGCTTCGATCGTTCTATCGCCCATTCAATTAGCTCATCATCTGAAATTTTTGTAAATTCGGATCTGACGTGATCATTTTTCATAATTAAATTCCCCCGTGTCTTTAATCTCCGTGCATGTTCTTTCACCTTCTTGGTTTGGATGAATGCGGTAAACGGAACCATTATCTAATTTGACTGCTGTGGTTCCATATCCAAATCTAAGCCAAGTATAAAAAACCTGATCTTCATTGAATTCAATTTCTAAATTGTTATTAGCATCTAAACATGAATAAAGTTTGTTCTGCGGGGGTACATTCTTTGTACATCCCGGAATTGCGAATAATAACATAAAGTATATGATTGGTTTGATCATAATTTACCCCCAAGTTAAGTATTTATACTAATAATATGAATCTTTTATGTAAATGATTATAAACCATAATTTTGACGACTAGATAACAGAAGAGTCCGGTTTTCGTATAGGGTTATGTGGGTAGCTTGTAGTACGGCTTATTTATTGACTGTTGCTTCAATCGTTTTGACCGACTGATTAGTTTGATGTAACCTCTTTTTGGTAAGGGGAGATTTCAATGATTTTACGTCGTTTTATGCAGCACTTTCGTGAACAAAATTGGTTTGCCGTTGGTCTTGATGTTTTAGTTGTAATTGTTGGTATCTTAATTGCACTTGCTATAGACGAATGGCGTCAGGATCGGGCCGATCGGGCACTTGAATTAAAATATATTCAAAACCTGATCAATGATTTAAACACAGACAAAATAATACTTAGCGATTACAAAAATAATATTTTAAGCCAGAAAAGAAAAGTATTGGAAACAATCGGGTCGTTCAACGAAGTACCGGACGAATTGGATGCGTTCTTAATCAATATTGAAAATCTGGATTACGCCGGATATCAGGCAATCCCCGCTCCAAATAATACGACATTTCGTGAAGTTGAAAATTCCAGTCATTTCAGGTTGATTGAAGATGATGATCTGCGAAAGACTATCAGCCTTTACTATGAACAATACCAGCAAAATTTTGAAATACTGAGTAACCCACTC
>JAUILB010000325.1 GCA_030432815.1 Alphaproteobacteria bacterium
TTTAGGTATAATCTTTGGTTATTATGGGACTCCATTTTTATTAATTGTAGCAGTTGTGCTGGGTTTCATATTTGCATCAGCGGATATATGGTTGCAAAGGAGCACTACATTATCATCCTTGTTGATAGGGATTGCTCTAACCTACTGTATTGCATTCATGGAGCAAGGGTTACGGGTATACTTTCTCACATTCAGAGGTGCCTTAATTTTGTTTATTTTCCTCGCATTGGCAAAAAATTTCCAGAGGGTTTTCAGACGAAAACGGAAATCAAGACCTTTTTCTGGACAACCAAAGCTTCATAGATAATTCCTTCTGCCCTCTTGACTGTTCTAGCACATACCTAGTTTTGTGACATGTTTTCAGATTGACATTATGTCTTCACGGATTCTCGTACTCTCTAACTTTTTTTTCCCCGACAAAGCCGGTGGACAGGCCAAGCTTGCCTACGATCTGGCACAGGCTTATGTTTCTCTTGGTCATGAGGTATGGTTTTTGGCCCAAAGCCTTGACAAGAACACACCTTTATATCAGGAAATAAATGGGCTACACGTACTTCGCTACTTCATTAAACCATCTTCCGGCATTGATTTTACCCGTTATACCAAACATATATCTGCTGTTAAACAAATATTGGGCAAATTTTTTCCTGAACACCCCGATATAGTACATGGGCATGACCTTCTCCCCTATGTTGCTGCTGTTGAGGAGTTACGTGGAAAAGCGCGTTTTTGTTATACGATCCATTCTCCTGCAATTGAGGAACTAAATATTAATTGGAAGGGTCAAGGAGTCAATGGTGCTATCAAAAGATTGTTGGGACTTCCCGTAATCAAGCGCCTTGAACGCAAAGCACTTGAGTCTTCGGATGCACTTGAAGCCAAATCGAACTTTACATGTGCGCTTATTCGGAAACATTATGGCAATAATATTGCAGAAAAAATCCAACTAATTCCTGGCTGGGTGGACACAACACGTTTCCAACCGTTATCTAAAATAGTAATAGCGCAAGTCCGATCGCATTTGGATTGGCCAAATAATTTTCCCGTGCTATTTACTCTTAGACGACTTGAGGCAAGAATGGGGCTTGATAAATACCTCTATGCCCTTTCCATCGTTAAAAGCAGGGGGTATCAGGTTTATGCTGTTATTGGCGGTACAGGTAGTTGGAAAGATTATTTGCTTGACTTATCTGATCAATTGCAATTGTCAGATGATGTTCGGTTTATAGGATATGTGTCCGATGAAATATTACCACTGGCTTATGGAGCGTGTGATGCATCTGTTGTGCCTACCTCTGGATTGGAAGGATTCGGTATCATAGTACTTGAAAGTTTGGCTTGTGGTAAGCCAGTACTTTCTACGCCAGTTGGGGCTTTACCTGAGGTTGTTGGTGCGTTTGAGAGCAGTTGGATTGCTAAATCTGCTGAATCGGAGGCTATCGCAGACCTGATATGTGATTTCTTGGACAAAAAATTGCCACGATATAATGAACTGTATGTATCTGAGAAGCTGGAAATTTATTCGTTCTCTTCAGCCCTTAGCGCTTATATTAAGTGGTTAGATATATAGTAGACGAGACTTTGCTAAACATAAATTATGTTAACAAGTCGTTCCAGATGTTCATAAGAATCACGTGCCAGTCCAATCAAGGATTAGGAAGATGAAAGTCGGTTTAAATTTACTCCACGCAATACCATCGATTGGGGGCGGGTGGAACTACATTTCACGTTTAGTCTCAGCACTTGGAGGAGAAAAAGATAAAAACATTTACGTATGCTTTGTAAATCCCAAAAGTGCTGCACTTGTACCAAGTCTACCTAATTTCAAGCAGGTACTTGTTAATATTAACGCTGCATCAAGGTCTCAACGCATATTGTACGAAAACACTGTTTTTCCACAGCTTGTAAAGAATTATCACCTCGATTTGATGCATTGGTTTGCTGCAACTCAGGCTTTCGTAAATACAGTTCCAAGTGTTGTCACTTTTTACGATCTTCAAGTGTTTGACAACCCCTTAATGTTCCCTGTAATCAAGCGTATGTATTTACAAGTCATGATGAAATATGCAGTTCAGCATGCAGCACGCCTTCTACCTATGTCTTACACAACGGCTCTTGCTCTAAGTCAAAATTTGGGGGTAGATCGGGAACAGATGTCAATAATCCCGGCGATAGTAAGCTCAACTTTTCAACCAGCTGATAACGAAAGAGTTACCGAGTTTCGGTTAAAATACAGGTTGCCGAATAAATTTTGGCTTTATGTGGCACATTTTTATACTCATAAAAATCATTTGCGTTTATTAAATGCTTATCATGAGTTAAAAATGAAAGGGGATAATCCTTGGCCACTGGTTCTACGTGGGGATGATCACGGCATGTTAACAAGCGTACAGGAGGTTGTGCGAGAATTGAGCTTGCAGGATGATGTACTTTTTGTTCCAAGGCTTGACGAAGGAGAACTTCCTTTATTGTATTCCGCGGCCACAGCAATGGTTTACCCTTCTCAGTATGAAGGGGGTGCAATGCCCGTCTTAGAAGCAATAGCTTGTGGCTGCCCAGTTATTGCTTCTAAGAATCCATTGCTGGAAGAATATAGCACTGTAGTAGTAAATTTATTTGATCCATTGGAGGTTAGTTCAATAGCTCAAGCATTATTTCAATTTCAGCAAAGTAAGTCAAACTATGTTGATATTCGGCAACGTGGCCTTAAGCGAATTTTGGATCATAGGCCAGGCTATGTTGCCGAGCAGTTACGCCAAGCTTATTTACATGTACAAATGGATGTTATCTGAATGGAGATAATTCTGCATTTGTAGATAAAACACTTTTGATAACAGGTGGCACGAGTTCTTTTGGCAATGTTGTTTTGCGCCGGTTCTTGGAAACAGGTATTGGGGAAATTCAAGTATTTAGTCGCGATGAAAAAAAACAGCATGATATGCGGCTGGCCTATAACAACCCCAAGTTAAAATTTTATATTGGTGATATGCGGTGGCGTGAAAGTTTGTTGGATGCGATGACCGGCGTAGATTATGTGTTTTATGCAGCGGCGTTAAAACAAGTGCCTTCTTGTGAGTTCTACCCCATGAAAGCACTCATGACGAATGCCATCGGTACGGAAATGTGATGAATACGGCCGTTGCTCCAGCTTTTCATCCCTTACCAACAGGGGTATTCCGTTAAATCCGGTTCCCGTGTTTATTGAGAAGATACAATTCATGCAAATAAAGAAAATGCGAACCCTATGAAACTAAATCAAGTTACTGTCTCACAAGCCTCACAGATATTATACCCGTCTGCCCCCCCCTTTCATCCTGATATGCAATTTCCCGAATATGAATTAGGCGTTATCGGCGCTGAACATAATTCAGTATACAAAGAGGTTCGAGAAGTATTTAGTCTGGC
>JAUILB010000326.1 GCA_030432815.1 Alphaproteobacteria bacterium
CGCAAGGCGGACTGTGAAACAACCCTGAACGGAAAGGACATGATCACGGATATTGGTGAATATACCAGTGATGTGATTAAAAAGGGTGTTGAAAAATTTGCCCGTGCCAATGGTTTTTTTGGCAACTGCACGTTTGAAACCGCAAAATTTGACCCGATTGACGTTCCGGCCCGTCCAGCTGGGTTTTGTACCGGATGCCCCGAACGCCCTATGTTTACGGCCATTCAGCTAGTTGAGAAAGAGATCGGTCAGTTTCATGTAAGTGCCGATATTGGCTGTCATTTATTTTCAATTTTGCCGCCCTTTAACATTGGAAATACCACTATGGGCTATGGCCTTGGCTGGGCTGGGGCGTCAGCCTTTAACAAAGAAGCGGGTAAGCGGACACTTTCCATAATGGGTGATGGCGGTTTCTGGCATAACGGTCTTACATCCGGCGTGGGCAATGCGGTATTTAACCAGACTGACAATGTGCTGATGATTGTGGATAATAATTATTCTGCGGCAACTGGTGGGCAGGATCTACTTTCATCAAAAGGTGCAAATGAAAAGCGCAGCACACAGCATGCTATTGCGGATGCTGTACGTGGTGTTGGGGTAAGGTGGGTTCGGGAAGTGCGCACCTATGATCTTGTTGATATGCACCGCACACTTCTTGATGCGATGACAACAAAGATAAAGGGTCCCAAAGTCATTGTTGCCCAGGGCGAATGTATGCTGAACCGTCAACGCCGGGAAAAGCCGCAGTTTAATAAAAATGTTAAGGCAGGTAAGCGTATGGTGCGGGACCGTTTTTATGTGGATGGTGAAACCTGCACAGGTGATCATGCCTGCATTCGCATGTCGGGCTGCCCGTCGCTGACGCTTAAAGAAAACCCTAACCCGTTAAAAACGGATCCGGTCGCATATGTTGATAATAGCTGCGTCGGATGTGGTCATTGTGGTGAAGTGGCTCATGCTGCTGTTTTATGCCCGTCTTTTTCTAAAGTAAGTCTTATTTATAATCCAAATGTTTGGGACAGGTTTAAATCATCAATACGTAGCGCGGTCATTGGCTGGCTGCAAAAGGGTACCGAAAGAAGAAGGCTGAAACGCCTTAAGAAAGCGGGGCTGGTATGAGCCGAGACCGTATTTCAATAGCGATCGCCGCGCTTGGTGGTCAGGGCGGTGGCGTCCTGTCCAATTGGATAGTCGAACTTGCGGAAGCAAATGGCTATATCGCGCAGTACACGGCCATCGCCGGTGTTGCTCAGCGTACCGGTGCAACCATCTATGCCATAGAACTTTATCCGCAAGATAAAATTTTGGGGAAAGAACCTGTTCTTGCGTTGATGCCAGTCTCGGGTGATGTGGATGTCTGTATTGCATCAGAACTGATGGAAGCGGGTCGTGCGGTTAACCGTGGTATAGTCACACCGGACCGTACAACGCTTATTACTTCTGATCATCGTGTGTTTGCGATCGGTGAAAAAGAACAACTGAGTGACGGAAGGTTTGATTCTGATGCTGTTCGAAATGCCATAAGCGAAGCTGCAAAAAAACTGATTATTTTTGATATGGACGCGCTCGCGCAGAAATCGGGCAGTGTTATTTCAAGTGTATTATTTGGTGCACTTGCCGGATCAGGTTCACTTCCGTTTGAGCGTGAAAAATTTGAACAAACAATAAAATCTTCCGCCCGTGCGGTGGATATTAATCTTTCCGCTTTCGCGTTAGGGTTTGACCGTGCAAAAGGGCGCATTTCAGATAATGAAAAGCTTGAACAAAAGCCGGACACCGCTTTTTCCGGTTTTACATGCCGTGTTGAAAAACTGCCGGAAGAAGCGCAACCCATTATAACTTACGGCCTTCATCGGTTGGTGGATTACCAGGATGCAGAATATGCAGAACTTTATCTGCAAAGACTTGAATGTTTTAAAGATGCTTCTGAGGAACTCATTACCGAAATTGCCAGATATCTTGCTCTTTGGATGGGTTATGAAGATGTGATCAGGGTTGCGGATCTTAAAACGCGTGAAGAGAGATCAAAAAATATTGCCGCTGAAATAAGGGCTGCGGACAGACAAATCTGGTATGGCCATGATTACTTTCATCCGCGCTTTGAAGAATTTATAGATATCTTGCCGGTGGGGCTGGGACGGTCCATGAGCGGTTCAAAATTGTTACGGAAAATATTTTCACCGCTTTTTGCAAAGGGAAGGATTATCCGTCCACAAACTATAGCGGGGTATATTTTACTGCGCATCGTTGCCAACCTTCGGTTCTTGCGAAGACATTCTTATAAATATCACTGTGAAGAAAAGAGGATCATCGCGTGGCTTGATCTTGTGCTGAAATTTAAAGACGAGAATCCTGAAGCAGCGCTTGAGCTGGCAAAATGCCCACGTCTTATTAAGGGATATGGGGAAACGCACGAAAGAAGTATCAACCGTTTTTCACGGATTATGGCTTTTGTGGAAAATCATGGGAGTGAAGCGGATCTGGCTTCAAAAATTATTGAACTGCGCGAAGCAGCACTGATGGACGACAAGGGAAACGCACTTAAAGCATGCCTGAACAATTTTAATGATGTGGAATTAAACAGCGATGACGGAAAAAACCGTGAATTTGAATGGGCCGGATCATCCTGATTTTATTCTTGATGATTACCCGCTTTATAATCTGAACAGAACCTCCGCCACTTATATTGAAAGAATGTCGGAAGCACTCAAAGAAGTTAACATGGATCAACCAAGCTGGCGTGTTTTAATGCTTCTTGCGGATAAAAACCCAAGTACGGTCGGGGAACTTTCGAGGAGGTCAGTGACCAAAATATCCACGATCACCCGTATACTGATGCGTATGGAAAAAGAAGGACTTGTAATAAGAAAACCATATAGTAAGGATAACCGGGTGATTGAGGTATATATTTTAGAAGGCGGTCAGAAAACACTTAGTAAAATCAAACAGTTAGCAAATGAAGTTTACAAGGAAGCATTTGTTGGTATATCAGATAATGACATGATAATGTTTACTAACATGTTGATGGAAATCAGGGAAAATCTGGGAAAAAACAAAGCATAATGATCAAAAGCAGCCATATTGATACTTTTGTAAAAGACAGGCTACCGGCCCGTGAAATGTGGCCGGAATTTATATTTGATGATTATGTGCCACCCTATCCGGAATATATGAATGCTGCGGAAGAACTGCTTCGCGGCGATAAACAAAATAACCCGGCAATCCATATGGGGAGTATTACATGGACCTATGCCGATCTGAACAGAAAATCAGATCAGGTGGCACAGGTGTTAATGGATGATTATGGTCTGGTTCCGGGTAATCGGGTGCTGCTGCGGGGGAATAATACCCCCATGCTTGCGGCACTTTGGTATGGAGTACTTAAG
>JAUILB010000327.1 GCA_030432815.1 Alphaproteobacteria bacterium
GCGTTATCACCAAGTGTCTTTAAATACTCGCGCATATCATAACGAAACCGCCTGCAAAAGTTGGGAGCATTTCTGTGGGCCTCAAAATTTTCAATTTCAAACGGGTCAACAATAGTTGCGCCTGCTTTCCTCAAATCCTCAACTGCCTGAATAAATATGGCAGTGATCGCTGGGTCAGCATCCTCGGTAAATACCAGATCCCTTAGAACACCAATTTTTTTACCTTTAAGACCGTCTTTATTTAGAAATTTAGTATAATCATCTTCACGCTTTCGCCCACCAAGTTCGGTCATTGGGTCGTTCGGATCATAACCCGCAACCACATTAAAAATTTTTGCACCGTCCTTTACCGTTCTTGTCATCGGTCCCGCGATATCACGGTCCCATGCAAGTGGAATGACCCCATCCCTGCTTGTCAGACCAATTGTTGAACGAATGCCAAAAAGGGAAAGATGTGATGATGGCCCGCGTATGCTGTTCCCCGTATCGCTACCAAGCCCGGCCACACCAAAACTTGCCGCAACCCCGGATGCTGTACCCCCGCTTGAACCGGCGGGAACACGCATCAGGTCATATGCATTTGCCGTTGTCCCGTAAGAAGAGCTCTTTGTCTGTCTGGGGCTAAACGCCCACTCCGCCATATTCGTTTTTGCAATCACAATGGCGCCTGCTTCGCGCAATTTTCTGACCATAAACGCATCATCCGGCGGGTAATTATTTAACATAGCAATTGACCCTCCCGTAGTGGGAAGATCATGGGTATCAAAATTATCCTTGATCAACATGGGCGCACAGAATAAGGAACCAAGTTTTTCGCCCGCTGCAATGGCCTGATCAATTTCATCAGCCCGGTCCAGCGCTTTTCTGTTTATAACCGTGATTGCATTTAACCTGCTTTCCTGATCATAAACACTAATCCGGTCCAGATATCCGGACACAATCTGACGACATGTCATTTCACCTGACGTAATAGCACGCTGGACATCATCAATTGTTGCTTCGACATACCGGAAATTTTGTGCGTGTGAAATATTCGCAGCAAAAAGAATAACAAAACAGATAACAAAAGACTTAAACACTTTACGCCTCTTTTTTATTTTTCAATTATGCTAACCGATATAATTCGTTTGAGGAAGCGGTATTTTTGTGTTTAAGTGCCCTTCCCAAGAAAACACGTGAATCATACATGGCGATAGATATAGATAAAATTTATGCCGACACACCGGGAAAAAAGAATGTCATTCACTTTAATAATGCCGGTTCGTCGCTTATGCCTCGCCCAGTTCTTGATGCGCAGATTGCCCATTTAAAACTGGAAGCAAACATTGGCGGATACGAGGCCATGGCCCATAAACAGGACCAAATTAAAGAGGTTTACAGATCAATTGCGACACTTATTGGTGCCCACAGTTCCGAAATTGCCATAGTTGAAAACGCGACCGTTGGGTGGGCGATGGGTTTTTATGCCATTGATTTTAAACCGGGAGATAGAATTCTTACAGTTGAAGCTGAGTATGCATCAAATTATGTTGCTTATCTTCATATGGCCAAGGAAAAAGGAGTATCCATAGAAGTTATCCCAAGCGGCGAAGACGGTAATCTGTGCATTGATATACTGGAAAATATGATTGATGAAAATGTCAAACTGATATCAGCAACCCATATCCCAACAAACAGCGGACTGGTGAATACAGTAGCTGAGCTAGGCAAAGTTGCCCGAAAGCATGACATTTTATTTTTGGTTGATGCCTGCCAATCCATAGGCCAGATGCCTGTAAACGTTGATGAAATAGGCTGCGATATGCTATCGGCCACCAGCCGTAAGTACCTTCGCGGTCCCAGAGGGGTCGGCTTCCTTTATGTGCGAAAATCAGTGATCGAAAAACTCCATCCCCCGATTGTCGACCTGCGTAGTGCCATATGGGAAGATCCCGGTACTTATACGCTTCATCCTGATGCAAGGCGTTTTGAAAATTGGGAAAATAACTATGCCGCAATACTTGGGTTTGGTGCGGCTGTGGACTATGCGCTTAATATAGGGCTTGAAAATATTCAAAAACGTATCGATCAGCTGGCAATAAATTTACGCAGTAAACTTAAGGCTATTGATGGAATAACCACCCATACCATTAGCAAAAATCAATGTGGTATAGTCACATTTCATATTAATGGCCATAAAGCCAGTGATATTGTTGATCAATTACGTAAAAAACACATAAATACAAGCGTCTCCGAACCCCGCAGCACACTTTTAGACGCCAATAAAAATAAACTCCCTGATCTGGTAAGAGCATCCGTTCACTACTACAATGATGAAGAAGAAATCGAACAATTTATCAATGTTCTTAGGGGATTAATCTAGTTTTAATGTTTCTTGGCTTTAATAGACGTTTAAGAAAAATAAAAACAAACGGGTTCGGGGCACTAAAAGATGATGAACGAAACAAGGCACATATATGTGGACCTTGATGGCACGCTGATAAAAACAGACCTGTTTTTTGAATCAATTCTGAAGCTGATCAAACTAAACCCGCTTAATATCTTCATAATTTTTTTCTGGATCATCAAAGGACGATGCTATGCAAAATCCCGTATCGCGGAATTGATTGACTTTAACGTAAAAGCACTTCCGTACCAGACCGAACTTATTGATTATCTGAAATCTCTTAAGTCACATGGCCATAAAATTATCCTTGCAACAGCATCAAATGAAAAATATGCAAATGAAATTTCCAAACATCTTGGAATATTTGATAAAGTTATCGCGTCCAGCCGAACCGTTAATATGAAGGGTAAACGCAAATTAGAAGAAATATACAAAAACACCGGTAATAAAAAATTCTGCTATGCTGGTGACAGCAAAGCGGATATCCCAATATGGAACGCTGCAAGCGAGAATATTTTTGTTGATGCACCAGATTCTGCTATCAAAGCAGCACAAAGCAAAAAAAAGGATGAAAAGATTATTACAAGCAAAAGACCATCAAAGCTTAAAGCATTTATTAAAGAGATGAGACCACAGCAGTGGGCTAAAAATATTCTTATTCTAATTCCACTGCTGACGGCACACCGTTACGGTGAGGCCGAAATGGTCCTTATATATTTATTTGCTTTTTTAAGCTTTAGCCTTTGTGCATCCGGCGTTTATTTCATGAATGATCTGCTGGACATTGAAGCCGACCGTCAGCACCGGACAAAATGTCGACGCCCGATCGCATCCGGCGCACTTCCAATTCCATTGGGTGTTTTTGGGGCTGTCATGCTTCCGGTTTCCGGCTTTGCAATTGCTATTGCTATGCTCAATCTAAAATTTGTAATAATTCTGGCTGTTTATTTCATCCTCACCAATTTTTATTCGTTATTCTTAAAACGTATTTCCACGGC
>JAUILB010000328.1 GCA_030432815.1 Alphaproteobacteria bacterium
TTTTCTTAATGCGCTTACTTTAAGTGCTTTTTGCTGTGCTAAATATTGCGCAATTTCTTCTGTTGTTGCGTTTTCATCCAACATTTTATTTTTAATGAATTGCTCGTTAATTTCAGATGGCTGAACAGCAACATCCAGCCCAGATGATTTAAGCAGATTTAGCCGGGAAGCACTTTCAGATGCCAGAACAAGTTCCATCCCTATTTTCCATGTTCTTCATCATATTTATTTTTCAGATTTATAATTGCCACTGTTGTCTCTTCAATTGATCGCCGGGTAACATCCACCGTCGGCCATCCCATTTTACTAAATAATCTACGGGCTTCTTTTACTTCTTCTTTCACAAGTTCTTCATCAATGTAATCCGTGGTTTTACTTTCTTTGAGCATCAAAAGCCGATTACGACGAATTTGTACCAGACGATCAACACTGTTTACGAGCCCTACAATAAATTTATCCTTACATTTCTCTAACTCTTCCGGTATGGGACATCCGGGTACAATTGGAATATTGGCTGCTTTGTAGCCTCTGTTTGCAAGGTATATACAGGTCGGTGTTTTTGACGTTCTGGAAACACCCACAAGGATTATATCCGCATCCTCCAGATTTTCCGGTATCTGGCCATCATCATGGGCAAGTGTATATTGAATGGCATCTATCCTTTCAAAATATTCCTCATCCATTTTGTGCTGAAGGCCCGGACGTTCGGTCGGGGTTTCTCCAAGATGCCGGCCCAGTTCGCGAATTATTCCATGAAGAACGGAGATATATGGCCATTTATGCTTATTACAGGCATCAACCAGCACTTTTTCAATCTCGTGATCAACAAGTGTGAACATAACAATGCCCGGATTTTCATTCATTTCTAAAATTAGCCGTTCCATGTGACGCGCGGTTCTTATCATCGGCCAGTAGTGTTTGATAGGTTCAATATTGGGAAACTGAACCATTGATGCCTTGGCAACCTGTTCAAGTGTATCACCGGTTGAATCAGATACTAGATGAAGATGCACCTTTGTCATTTTTGCCTTCTGGTTTTATGAATTGTCTGAATAATGGGGATAAGTAGGTTCATTTTGCAAGTGGTTATTTTATTATCCATGTATTTCTTTTTTAATACAAAATCTTTCTTATTGTGGATTAATATTAACTAGCATCCTATGGACAATGATAATTTATTTAATTTTTGACCTAGCTTTTCAAGAGCTGATTTAAAAATTGAACAAGGTCGATAAACCCAAATCTGTGAATAAAACTTGTATTAGCTGTGGATATGATTTAATCCACAATCTTCACAGGGATAAACTACTACTACAATATTTATATATAAATATATTAATAGTATTAAAAACAGTGCATAACTTTTTAAAACGAAAAACATATGACCAGTAACAAACTCTTTATACAGACTTTAAGAGGAAAGAAAACATCCAGAGTTCCTTTTTGGTTCATGAGACAGGCAGGAAGGTATTTACCGGAATATATGGCTCTTAGAAAAGAGGCAGGTTCATTTCTTGATCTTTGTTACAATCCTGATTTTGCAACTGAAGTTACATTGCAACCAATCAGGCGCTTCAATATGGATGCTGCCATATTATTTTCAGATATTCTCGTAATACCTCACGCGCTTGGACAGGATTTGGCTTTCAAGGTGGGGGAAGGCCCTGTTTTGACACCTGTTAATTCAATTGAAACACTTGAAGCACTTTCAATGGACCGGCTACATGATCATTTGAACCCTGTTTACCAGACAGTATCAAACTTATCTAAAAAATTACCGGATCATGTTGCGCTAATCGGTTTTGCCGGTGCACCGTGGACGGTCGCAACCTATATGGTTAATGGTAAAGGATCGAAAGACCAGGCCGAAACCAGATTGATGGCTTATCAGGACAGGGAGACTTTTCAGAAGATTATAGATTTACTGGTTATATCCACATCTGAATATCTTATTAAACAGGTGGATCATGGTGCGGAAGCTTTACAGATTTTTGATAGCTGGTCAGGTACACTGCCGGCTGATGAATTTATTAAATGGTGCATTGAACCTGTCAAAAAAATTATAGAAAATATTCGTGCGAAGCATCCTGAGGTTCCAATAATAGGTTTTCCAAAAGGGGCCGGAGCGAAGTTGAAAAATTTCGTTAAAAAAACAGGCGTTGATGCTGTCAGCATTGATACGTCGACTTCTACAAGCTGGACTAAAAATGTTGTTCAGCCGCTTTGTCCGGTACAGGGTAATCTGGATCCCTTATTACTTGTAGCGGGTGGAACCAAACTTGAAAAAGCGGTTTATCATATTTTGGATCATTTAAAGGACGGGCCACATATATTTAATCTTGGGCACGGTATTATTCCACAAACACCACCGGAAAATGTAAAACTGGTTTCAGACATAATTCTAAACTACAGAAGATAGAGATGAGCAAAAAAGTTGCTGTTGTCATGTTTAATTTGGGCGGGCCGGATAGTCTTGATGCTGTAAAGCCGTTCCTGTTTAATTTATTTTATGATCCGGCCATCATTACAGTGCCAAACCCGTTCCGCTGGATAATCGCCAAAATAATATCAAACCGCAGAGCACCCATTGCCCAGGATATTTACAGGGAAATGGGGGGGCGTTCGCCAATATTGGAAGAAACCGAAAATCAACGCTCAAAACTGGAAATGATGTTAAACGATACTGCAGTGGATAATTTCAGGTGTTTTATTTTTATGCGTTACTGGAAACCGTTTGCCAAAGATGTTGTTGAAGATGTCAAATCATATGATCCTGATGAAATTATCTTACTTCCTCTATATCCACAATATAGTGTGACAACCACCGGTACCGGATTGATAGAATGGAACAAATGGGCCAAAAAAAGTAACCTTTCAGCGCCGTTTAGGGTCATTAAAGATTATCCGGATCATGATTTTTTTGTTGATACCATTGCTGAGCTTATCAGGGTAGAACTTAACAATATAAATGATCCTGAAAATTACAGATTACTGCTATCAGCGCACGGGCTTCCAAAGAAAACAATCGACGCTGGCGACCCCTATCAAAAGCAGGTTGAGCAGACCTGCCATGCTTTGATGAATAAGCTAAGCAATATAAATATTGACCATGTTATTTGTTATCAAAGCAGGGTCGGGCCTCTTGAATGGATCGGGCCCTCAACGGATGATGAAATAAAGCGTGCAGCCAAGGATAATAAAAATATTGTAATGGTCCCGGTTGCTTTTGTATCGGAGCATTCAGAAACTTTAGTAGAACTAGATATTGAATATAAAGAACTCGCTGATGAAATGGGTGTCGGCGATTATATCCGAATTTCAACGGTGCGCGACACTGATAGATTTATTGCGGGCTTGAAAAAAATAGTTTTAAAACACA
>JAUILB010000329.1 GCA_030432815.1 Alphaproteobacteria bacterium
GCGTTGAAAATGGCCGTGAGTATGGTGATGTTATTGAAGGGGTTAATTTCGTTTATGCAGCAAAACTGACCGCACTTAATATCGTAAGCCTTGCCGAAATGGCGGCGGCCCCGCCCTTCCCTGCGGATGTTTCTTTGCAGGGGGCGGTGCGTGCATCAGCGGTTATAAGCTGGGCAAAACCTGAAGGGAAAATGGCAGAAAATCTTGCCGGTTATAAGGTTTACTGGCGCCTGACCGATGCCAATCAATGGACACACAGTAAATATGTCGGCAATGTTGATACATATACGTTCGAAAATCTGGTGATTGATAATTATTATTTCGGTGTGGTTGCTGTAGCCAACGATGGCGCCGAAACACCAGTGGTATTCCCCGGCCCGATGGGATCCTTCGGTGGATATGAATGATTTTAAAGGCCGGATGATAATCCCGGCCTTTAAATTAAAACGAACAGTCCCGAAATACGTTTGAAATATCACCGTTCCAGGAACCGTGATAACAATCAAGCATTCTTTGCGCCGTTGTTTTGCCGCTTTCCACCGTTTCATAAAGCGATTTAAGAAACACTCGTTCATCATCGCCACTATTATTCAGCTGCGCGCGTCTTTCAAGACCGCCCGAGGAAATATCAAGCATCTGTTTGGCAAGCCCCTGTACAGTCGTTTTTCTAAAAGGCACATTGAGTGCATCGCGTGGCACATTATCACGAAGCAATTGATGTTCTTCGTGGCTCCAGTCCTTAATCATATCCCATGCCTGATCGAGTGCTTCATCATCATAAAGAATACCTACCCAAAGGGCCGGAAGTGCACAAATGCGGCTCCAGGTACCACCATCAGCCCCCCGCATTTCTAGGAACTTTTTAAGCCTGACTTCAGGGAAAAGCGTGCTCATATGATCTTCCCAATCCTTGATTGTCGGAATTTCACCTTCGAACCCTTCAAGCTTGCCGTTCATGAAGTCCTTAAAGGATTTACCGGATACATCATGATAGGTGCTGCCGCGGTTCACAAAATACATCGGTACATTAAGGACGTGATCCACATATGCTTCAAAGCCCATACCGTCTTCAAATACGAACGGTAATATACCACAGCGATCAGGATCGGTATCTGTCCATATGTGTGAGCGGTAACTTTGAAAGCCGTTTGGTTTTCCTTCGGTAAAGGGGCTTGCCGCAAAAATGGCCGTTGCGATAGGTTGTAGCGCAAGCGAAACCCTGAATTTTTTAACCATATCGGCTTCTGATGAATAATCCAGATTAACCTGTATAGTACATGTTCGAAGCATCATATCAAGGCCAAGATTACCTTTTTTAGGCATATATTCACGCATGATTTTATAGCGTCCCTTGGGCATAATCGGAACGTCTTCACGTTTTGTATTAGCGTTAAAACCCATACCAATATAATTTATTCCAAGCTTTTTACTTACGGCCTGTGCCTGCCGCAGATGGCTGTTGGATTCTGCGCATGTCTCATGAAGAGTTTTAAGCATGGCGCCTGAAAGTTCAAGTTGGCCACCAGGCTCAAGGCTCACTGACTGTCCATCTTTCTTAAGGCCGATGATATATTCACCTTCCATGATGGGTTCCCAGTCAAATTCTGTTCTCAGTGCGTTTAAAATTGCCTTGATACTGCGCTCTCCGTCGTAAGGAACGGGCTTTTGCGAATCGATACAATAAACAAACTTTTCATGTTCGGTACCAATAGTCCATTCTTCCTTCGGTTTTGAGCCGGAAGCGATATAATCAATAAGTTGTTGTTTGGATTCAATAGGGGAGTTTTTGGATATGCCTGCCACGGTATTGCCCTCTTTTTTATAGCCCTCAAATACGCATTTATCATCATGTGGGGTTTAAGGATATAATGTCAATAGTCCGTCTCTAACTTCATAACCACTTAATTGATTTAGAAAGCTCATGCCAAGCAATGATACATCCAGCTCGCCCTGGTTAACATAACCATCAACATCGTTAACACGGATTGGTCCCACAGCAATAGAACCGATTTCAACTTCGGCACTGAAGACAATGCCATTTGCTGTTGAGGCAGGTTGATCAAATGTTAACTGATCAATCTCATAGCCGACTTTTTCTGCATCACTCATCGTCAGGACGACATGGGTCGCCCCGGTATCGACCATAAAATTAATATCCGTTCCGTTAATTTGTGCCTGAATGTAATAATGGCCGCTCATATCCGGTCGAAATGTAATGGCATTTTCAATAATTTCACCACCAGCCGGATTAAATTCACTTCCCAACCGGCTTGTACCGTTCCAAAGAGAATAGCCAAGCCCTAACACACCAAAAATTATTACCCAGCCGGCAACGTTTCTAAGTGCCTGCCCGGGATCACTTACAATATGACCCACAAGACCTGCACCAACTAATGCAAGCAATAAAAAATCATACATAAGATAAGCCCCCCGGCCACCGGCGTACCCGCTCCCAACGACCCAGGCGATAATAAACACCACGAGTGCAACAGTAACCGCCAATATCAGGAAGCCTGCTATCGGTTTTCTAGGTGGTTTTTCATTGCCATTTGAAGGTGGCTTTCCCCATGGTGAATTATTTTGATCTCTCATGTACCCCAATTCCCAAAAAATACCTGCCATAGTGTAAGTGCCGAAACAGCCGCCGTATCAGCCCTTAAAATTCGGGGCCCCAGTGTAACTGCATAAGCATTATGATGACTTTTAATCATATCTCTTTCTTCCGCTGAGAAGCCCCCTTCCGGCCCTACTAAAATTGCCCATCTTTCTGCATCAGATTTTATGTCTTTCATCTGCAATGCATCTCCCCTTTCATCACAAAATAAAAGCGTCCGATCATCGGGCCAATCACGTAATATATCTTCAAGTGATGTAAGTTCTTCAATATGAGGAACCGTCATCCTTCCTGATTGCTCTGCCGCTTCAACGGCATTCGCTACAAGCTTTTCATGTTTAATACGGTCCAAGTTTGTCCGCTTTGTGACAACAGGAAAAATGTTGCTAACACCCAGTTCGGTTGCCTTTTGGATGATATAATCAACCCGTGCCTTTTTAACAGGTGCATACATGTACCATAAATCAGGATCACTTGTCTGTTCTGCAATTTTATGGCCCACTTCAATTTTTGTCTTACCCTTTCCAACCTTGGTAATCTGGGCATCCCATTCACCATCAATGCCGTTAAAGATCGTTAGCATTTCATCCGTTTGCACACGCAGTACATTGACCAGATAATGACCCTGATTTCCATCAATCAAATGGATATCACCTGAGTTGAAGTCGCAATCAATATAGAGGCGGGTTCTGGGCTTTTTATTGGACATTTGACCTGATTCACTTATGACTATAATCATATGATAAACA
>JAUILB010000016.1 GCA_030432815.1 Alphaproteobacteria bacterium
CCTCTTGCATACGGTTATGCCCGGTGATTTGATGAAACTTTTTTGCATTCATGCTGTCGATACTGACATTTATAGCATTTAGGCCTGCATCGCGCCATTCCTGGGCGCGTTCCTTTAATTTATACCCGTTTGTGGTAAAGGCCAGAGTTTTAACCTCATCCATATCACCTATCATTTTAGCAATTTCAGTGAAATCTTTTCGGATCGTAGGCTCGCCTCCTGTGATCCTGATTTTCCAAACACCAAGTTCGGTAAAGGCTTTTACCAGACGACGTATTTCATCTTGACGAAGAAAATATTCATTTCCCGTTTTTTGATATCCATCAGGTAAACAATACTGGCAACTGAAATTGCATATTTCAGTTATAGAAAGCCGCAAATAGGGAAAGCTTCGATTGAAGTTATCTACTAACATATATTCCTCTTTTCCAAGTTCGGGAGGCTATAATGTTTCCATCATAACCCGGTGGAATTATTTCCACGGCCTGTTTTCCTTGTCAGATTAAGATTTAGGAAAAAAGGCTTCAGAGTATTTAACTTATTCATAGATTATATAATTCCACGAGAAAGTTCCAGTACCATTATGTAAATTTTTAGTGAAGATACTATTTTATTGTCTTTAAATGAATTTTTTATCAGGATTTTTCATTCATTTCTGATGCCGCCTGTTCCCAGTTTGTACCGTCAAACTGCTCAATTTCAACATCTGTTACAGTAGATAAATCAAGACAATTTACATTAACACTAATCCCATCGGGATGGGTGCGGGGTGTATAGAAAGATTTAATACCGCAAATCGAACAAAAAGTATGTTTGGCTGTTTTTGTATTAAACGTGTATGTGGTGATCATATCTTCGCCACTTAGCAGCTTAAACTGATCTTTTTTGACAATAAGGTGAAGAAAACCACATGATTTACAAATACTACAATTGCATTGACTGGCTATAATTATTTCTGGTGCGGATACTTCGAAACTGACGGCACCACAATGACATGATCCTTTGTGTATTGTCATAACTAAAAAGGCCTCCTTGAATTTAATGCCGTTGTAAGCGTTCCATCGTCAAGATAATCAAGTTCCCCGCCGATAGGTACACCGTGAGCCAGTCGAGATATCGTAATATCAAACCGCTTTAATTGTTCTGTTACATAATGTGCTGTTGTCTGGCCTTCAACTGTCGCGTTCGTTGCAATAATAATTTCGTTAACCTTAGCATCAGACGCCCTTTCAATCAGATTTTTAATGTTGAGATCATCCGGCCCAACACCATCCAATGCAGACAGTGTCCCTCCCAAAATATGATAGAGCCCCCTGTAAGAACCGGACCGTTCCAGCGCCCAAAGGTCAGAAACATCCTCGATGACACATATGAGCGATACATCCCGCTTGGTGCTACTACAGATATGGCAGGGATTATTGATGTCGAGATTGCCGCATATACCACAAGGATGAACATTTTCAGCAACCCCTGACAGCGCATTTGCCAATGGTCGCATCAGGCTGTCTTTTTTCTTAATAAGTCCTAATGCTGCGCGGCGGGCAGACCTGGGGCCAAGCCCGGGAATTTTACCAAGCAGGCTGATTAGATGGTCAAGTTCATTATTATTTGAAGGTGATTTATACATATGTTTGCCACCGAATCAAAAGGGTAGCTTTATTCCTTCTGGTAAATCTAATCCACCAGTTAATTTTGCCATTTCATTTTTGTTAAATTCGTCTACTTTACGTTTTGCATCGTTGAACGCTGCTACAATCAGATCGGCAACCACTTCAGCATCATCGCCGGAAAATATTGATGGATCAATATTAAGCCTGCGCATTTCAAACTTTCCGTTAAGTATTACATGGACGAGCCCACCTCCGGACGTACCGGTATGTTCAGAATTTTGTAATTCTTCCTGCAACTTGGCCATTTTGCCCTGCATTTCTTGAGCCTGCTTCATCATTTTACCAAGATTTTTCATGATATATCCTTATTATTTATAACGAAAATCATTCACTAGTTACATCACACTAGCTATCGCTATCAAGCCCAAACTCATCTTCACTTATCGGAAATTCAGGATCAAACTGTTGCTCCAGTTTCTCAAATTCATTTCCAAGTTTTTGAATGTCGGAAATGATCGCGCCCTGGAAAGACTTCAGTATTGATTTGACCAGTTTATTGTCAATAATAACCTTGTGAAGCGCTTCCTGCTCGGCAAGGCCTTTTTCATATAAGGTATCCTCGCCGATCTGTTGAGAAAGTGAAATAACCCAGTTCTTGCCAGTCCACTTTTTTAGCTCTGTTGACATGCGACTTGCAAGGTTTTTCGGAACTCTGTCATTGGGACGAATATCAATTCTACCGAGATCATAACTCACCAAGTGAACATTATCATTTAATTGAAATGCGATCTCAGGATCGCCCTGTTTTTCGAAAAGCCTAACCAGTTCTTCAAAAGTTTCAGGCGAACGAATAAAGGCTTGTTCTGGAGACGCAATTGGATCAGAAATGTTAATCGCCGCCTGACCGCTGCCCTGGATCACACTGAAGGCCTGAGGATTATTTCCGGGGATGGCAGTTGTAGAGGAAGTAGCCTGCTTGGCTTCTGCGCTAATATTACTTCCACCATTCGTCGATGATGATGTTGACGGCTGGGTGGAGGAATTAGGATTTTTGCTTATCTGTTTTACAAGCTCTTCCGGCGTTGGAAGATTAGCACTATATGTAAGCCGTACGATAACCATTTCCGCTGCAGAAATTGGGTTGGGGGAGATGCGCACTTCTTCTGTACCCTTGAGGAGCATTTGCCAGTTACGGGTGAGAGTGGGAACGGAAAGCTTCTGCGCCATATCCAATCCCTGTTTTCTTTCTGACTCTGATGTTACCAGATCATCACCAGCATCAGGAACTACCTTTAAGCGTGTCAGCCAATGGGTTAATTCCAGCATATCCTGAATGATAACGGCCGGATCTGCGCCGTGATGGAATTGATGGCGAAGCTGGGCCAGTGCATCAGCGGTTTTACCTGCCAGTATATTTCTGTACAGATCAAATATCTGTGCTCTATCAGCAAGACCAAGCATATCACGCACTTGTCCTTCGCTTACTTTTCCCGCACCATGTGCCAGTGCCTGATCCAGTAATGATAAGCCGTCACGTACGGACCCTTCTGCGGCGCGGGCAATTAATCCTAGGGCTGATTCCTCAATTTCGCAATTTTCCATTTTAGCAATATTTGAGTAATGGCTTATTAGTTCTTCTATAGATACGCGTCTTAGGTCAAACCTCTGGCATCGGCTTAGCACTGTCACAGGAACTTTTCTGATCTCTGTCGTTGCAAAAATAAATTTTACATGTTCAGGTGGTTCTTCAAGTGTTTTTAAGAGTGCATTAAAAGCATTTCTGGATAGCATATGAACTTCGTCGATTATATAAATCTTGAAGCGGGCGGATACTGACGCATATTTAACCCCGTCAATTATCTCACGGATATCATCAATGCCTGTACGACTTGCAGCATCCATTTCCATCACATCAACATGGCGGGATTCACTGATAGAAACACAGTTTTCGCATTCGCCACAAGGTTCTATGGTTGCAGAACCCTGTCCATCTTTTCCTATACAGTTCAGTGCTTTGGCAATGATGCGAGCTGTTGTTGTCTTACCAATACCCCGTACACCTGTGAGTATGAATGCGTGGGCAAGACGGCCTGTTTCAATGGCATTTGAAAGGGTACGCACCATGGCGTCCTGACCAATAAGTTCAGCAAAATCAACAGGCCTATATTTACGGGCCAATACGCGATAATGATTATCCTGGTCGTTACTTTTTGACATTAAAGACGAATTTCCTACTTTCAAATGAATCGATCTTGAAACGACTATAAATTCAGTGCTTCATGATTGCTATAGTGGAAGTAAAAATAATTTGAATTATTTAAGAAAAGAGTGAGAGATTGAACGACCCAGCGATCCCGTTACGGCTGCTCCCTTCCGGGCCTGACCGGATTGGCGGGTAAACTGTCCGCCAATCTCTCGCGCTTTATATGGTCTTTTTCGTTCTCTATTTCAAGACAAATCTTTAGGTGCTGGAATTTAGTCGGGATATATGTCAAATATCGCACAAAGGAAAAAACTATGTTTTATGAGCAGTCTTGTATCTTTTCAGAATTCCCGTTGGATCCGTGCGATGTGCTCAGAGGGGATGCTGACGCGCTTGCCATTTTGAAAACCAAAACATCAACCCGGTTTTTATTTTTTAAAGATGGGGAAGCACTCATGAGAGATGACGATAGTGGCGAGCCAGTATATCTGAATATTGACGACGCTTATGTATATCTTAATGGTGAAGAAATTTTTCTGGGTAAAAATCAGCAGCATGCATATTTTGCTATAACAGGAGATATGACTGGTGAGGTTGAAGGCGACTTTCTTGATTTAAGGAGCATTGCCAGAAACGCTGCAAAAAACGGCTTTTCGCAAATACCCTCTTTGCTTGCCCGTGGAAAGATGCTTTTGGATTGGCATAATCGCCACAGGTTTTGTTCAAAATGCGGGGCACCAAGTAATATTATTAAAGGGGGATACGTAAGATACTGTAATCAATGTGATACCGAACATTTCCCGCGGGTCGACCCGGTCGTTATCATGATGGTTATCTATGACAATAAATGCCTGCTTGGAAGAAGTCCGGGGTTTTTACCAGGAATGTATTCGGCCCTTGCCGGGTTTATTGAACCAGGTGAGACAATAGAAGAAGCCGTAAGGCGCGAAGTTTATGAAGAAACCGGCATAAAGGTTGGTGACGTTGAATATATTAAATCACAGCCCTGGCCATTTCCATCATCTTTGATGATTGGGGTTATTGCCCAGGCACTTGATGGTCAGATAAACATTAATAATGATGAACTTGAAGATGCAAAATGGTTCAGCAAAGAAGAAATCAAGGCGGTCTTGCGAAATGGTGGCGATGATGAATTTCGCGTTCCGGAAAAATTGGCAATTGCAAGACATTTGCTTGAATATTACTTAAGGTTACGATGGAATGATGATTAGAAAGTCAGGTTTTTGGAAGATATTTTTTCTGACCGGTGTTATTACGCAGAATGCGGGTGCGCAAACATGTAGCGGTTTGGATGATCTTGAAATTTTCCTGGGTAGTTGGCAGGAAATTAAAGAAGATAAAAAGACATTTGAAGTCTGGTATAAAGTTTCTTCAAATACCATTGAAGGCTCGGCTTCCATTTCTGATCAATCCGGAAATTTAAAAAATTCAGAAAACCTCCGAATTGTCGAAATGTCGGATGAAATATTTTATATTGCCAAAGTTTCTGAAAATTCGTTGCCGATATCATTTAAACTAATACGTTGTGAAGAAAATAGGTATGAATTTGAAAATCCCCAGCATGATTTTCCCAAAAAAATTTCATATCTGTTCAAATCACCAACGATACTTCTGGTTCAAGTAAGTGGCGAAGACGGTGACGGGTTTGAAATTAATTTTCAAAAAATAAGGTGATTACTGCTAACCACGTTTATTAATCCGGTACTGAGACTGCGGATAACTACCAAGAATGCGATATTCACGGGTAAAAAAGGCCAGTTCATCAAAAGCGTGCTTTACGCCAATATCGTCAGGGTGCCCTTCGATGTCGGCATAAAACTGTGTGGCACTTATGGCACCATCCAACTGGTAACTTTCCAGCTTTGTCATATTAATCCCGTTAGTGGCAAACCCACCCATTACTTTATAAAGTGCCGCCGGTGTGTTGCGTACCTGAAAAATAAAGGATGTCATTGTTGGTTCATCCTGCGGGAGGTCTTTGAGCGGTTCCCGCGAAAATACGACAAAGCGTGTGGTATTGTGGCTGGCATCCTCTATGTCCTTCTTTATACTTTCAAGGCCATAAATTTCCCCTGCAAGCGAAGAAGCAACAGCACCAATACTGGGATCTCCAAGTTCTGAGACATGTTTTGCTGCCGCAGCTGTATCGGCAAAAACTTCACGTTTTATACCCAGCGCATCCATCGTGCGGCGGCATTGACCAAGGGCCTGTTCGTGGCTTCTTACTATTTTTAAATCCTCAATTTTGGTTCCGGGAATAACAAGTAAATGATGGTTTATGCGCAGGAAATGTTCCCCGATGATATGAAGATTGGAATGCGGAATAAGATAATGAATATCTGCAACACGTCCGGCAACACTATTTTCAATAGGAATGACAGCATATTTGACCTTGCCTTCATCGACGGCAGAAAGGGCGTCTTCGAAAGTCCGGCTTGGCAAGACTTCCATGTCAGGAAATAGCTGCTTGGCCGCTAAATTGGAATATGCCCCGAGATCTCCCTGAAAAGAGACCAGATTTTCGCTGTTTTTATCTGTCATTGTTACGAATCTCCGCTTTTGTCGGCAGTATTCATTTTTACTTAGTTACTGTCAATGACATACCTTATTATAACTTTAGGGGTTATAATTAACCAATTTTAATGATTTTGTGCTTAAATGACTCTTGTCTCTTAAGAAAAAAATCTATACATAAAGGGGCATGGTGGAGAGTAGCGATTCCAGTAATTTAATGGATGCTACGTTCTCTTTTAAATTTAACTGTTAATGGCTACGGGGATATTACCGTGAATTCACATGATTTAAACAAGTTTGCTATGGGTCTTCTAGTAGCACTACTAGGTGCTATAGGGTTTAATTTACTTGCGGAGCAAGTTTTCCATCAAGAACCTCTTGTCGCAAATGCTTATCCAATTGATACATCAATGATTGCTTCTGCAAGCGTAACAGAAATCGTAGAAGAAAGTGGTCCATCAATAGCAGAACTTATGCAAACAGCTGATGCTGAAAGTGGCGCATCTGTGTTTAAAAAATGTGCAGCTTGTCATACAACAGAGAATGGTGGCGCAAATAAAATCGGACCTAACCTTTGGAATATTGTTGGTAAAGATGTTGCATCAACGGGTGATTTCAATTACTCAGATGCAATGCTTTCACAGGAAGGTGAGTGGAATTATGAACTTCTAGATCGTTATCTTACACGACCAAAAGATGCGATTCCCGGTAACAAAATGGTTTTTGTCGGGCTTAAAAAAGATAGTGATCGTGCGGACGTGATTATGTATTTACGTTCATTTTCCAATTCACCGCTCGAGCTACCCACAATTGCGGCTGTAGAAGAAACAGCTGAAGAGGCAGTAGAAGAAATCCCTAGTGAAGCGGCACCGGAAACAATGTAATTTTAATAATTCATATCTAAAGAAAAGCCGCTATAATTTTAGCGGCTTTTTTATTCTCTATAAATCAAGTGAAACCCGTTTGATACAGCTAAGGGGTGGTTTGTCCGTCTGAAAGCTTACAATATCAATTACATTTTTAAGTGGGTCAATACTGACACGCATGTGGTGTGCATTAGCATGCAGAAGATGCATATCATCAAGCATAAAACCAACATGGCCTGGGAAGAATGCCAAATCCCCATGCTGCGGGACATCTTCTTCGTCAAGCGTTGTTCCAAGTGCTTCTTCCTGCAAATCTGAATCACGCGGAACTTTAATGCCGAGAGACGCATAAGCAATTTGCACCAACCCACTGCAATCAATGCCTGCGTTACTTCTTCCACCCCATAAATAAGGTGTATAAAGAAACTTTAATGCTTCCGATACAGGATCAGCTCCGTAGTCCTTTGAAAGATGAGTTGCATAAATCCAGTTCCCATCAGCCAGAGGCAGAAAACCATTTGTTTGAACTTCTTCAGAAACAGCTACGCCGGCCATCATATGAACTATATCCACGGGGGGAGATTTCAAATCTGGCTCGGGATAAATATGAGAACTAAGTGCACTTACATGGTGAGTTGTCTGGAGTAAGTCCGGTGTCAAATTGCCTATATGGCAGTAGCCTACATAATCGTCGTTATGCGCCTGACCCCATGCCCATTCATTATTTATTTCAAAAACAGTAAAATATTCACCATATAACAATTGACTTGTCATTATAGAGCCGCTGTCGGGGTTACGGTAAAGTGGTGCCAGACCACGTGCTACCTGATATTTTTCACCTGATACATATTTGGCAGCTTTCGTTTTATCTTTAAGTTTTATGTCGGCAATATCATCTCGGTACGCGTATATACGTTTATCCAACTGTATTTGTGTCATATCCCCCACCTTGTAAAATATAAATAATGTTATTTTTTAGCTTCTTCATTTGACTGTTCGATCATTTGTGCAAAATCTGTAAGAAAGACTGCCCCCTTAACCGTACGCTGGATGAAAACATTCCGGCGGTCATTTTCATCCCTTACCCTTTTTACGAGGCCCAACATACTTAGTGTGTCAACACAACGCGTAATCACCGGCTTTGAAACATCAATAGAATTTGCAAGATCTCTAACTGTGTGCTGCTTTGTTTCAAGATAGACGGATAGCAGAACACAGAACTGCCGGCTTGTTAAATCCGGCCCTTTATTCAGAACAATATTGGAAAGGGTCTGCTTCCATAGTCGGAGCCCTGCATGACCGCCTAATTCAAATTCCATTTATTACAAGTCCATCCTAACTTTGCGGAAATATTGCCAATTATCGTTTAATTTGGCAACTTATTAATGAACCGTAACGATTATCAGGAACCGAATTTTTCAATCAGATAGCTAAAAACAGCCCGGAGCCCCATTGCTTCCCCACCTTTTTGACGGCCGGGACTCGCACTTGAATTCCAGGCGTAAACATCAAAATGAGCCCATGATATTCCGTCACTTATGAAATGTTTTAAGAACAAAGCTGCTGTTATTGCACCGCCGTAACTTGTTGTGGTTACATTGTTAATATCCGCAACATTGCTTGCCAGCATTTTTTTATAAGGCGAATATAAGGGTAATTGCCAAAGAGGGTCGAAATTTGCATCTGAATGGGCCATTATATTATTGGCAATATTGTCATCATTGGTGAAGAATGGCGGTATATCGGGCCCCATTGCAACACGCGCTGCGCCGGTCAGGGTTGCAAAATCAAGAATAAGGTCTGGTTTTTCTTCGCAGGCTAGTGCTAACGCATCGCAAAGTACTAGACGCCCTTCGGCATCGGTATTGCCGATTTCGATTGAGGTGCCATGGTAACTCTTGATGATGTCACCCGGTCTAAATGCATTGCCGGCGATATTATTTTCTACCGCAGGGATAAGAATGCGAAGCCGCACTTTAAGACCAAGTTCCATGATCATCTGGCCTAATCCCAGAACATGCGCAGCACCACCCATATCCTTTTTCATAATGAGCATTGAATCGGCTGATTTAATATCGAGCCCGCCTGTATCGAAACATACACCTTTACCAACAAGTGTTACTTTTGGGGCTTTTTTGTCTCCCCATGTAACATCGATCAGGCGCGGTTCTTTTTCTGCGGCGCGTCCTACAGCATGAATTGTTCTGTAACCGGATTCTAACAGCTGCTCACCTGTCGTAATTTCAATGCAGGCGTTGTATGTTTTGGCAACTTCTTCACAAACCGTTGCAAGTTCGGAAGGACCCATATCGCAAGTTGGTGTGTTAACGAGATCTCGTGTTAGGCAAGTACCTTTAGCGATTGTCATCACAAGCGGCAGGTCACACTCATCTGCTACGCAAAGAACGGCATTTTTATGTTTTTTGTCTTTTAGATAATAATCAAAATTATAATGAGCCATCACCCAACCGAAAGCCGCCGTATTTGCAGTTTCCTTGTCCATTTTTGTTTCAAAGTGATAGGCACCATCAGGAAGGGATGATGCAATCTTCGCAAAATCCCAGGGGGTTGTATCTCCATCCCCGACACCAGCTACAACACTCTTCCTGTTGCCGATACTCGAAGAAAAAATAAGTACACTGCCCTTTGTGGCTTTAAAATTATTACTTTCTATCCATGTTTGATCAATTTTTTCTTGTTCTGACTTCCAATTTTCAAATTTTTCAGTTGTAACCAGAGTAATTGGAACAGACTGATCATCCTTTTTATCTGTGAGTGAGGTTATTGTTTTTTTATCTTTATAACTGAACACTTGAATTCCTTCCATAAGCGTTTATCGTGCTCATGATAATATGATAAAATGAAAAATGTTAGGATAATATTATGTCCAAATTCACTTTAATTATAGGGAACAAAAATAATTCCAGTTGGTCGCTAAGAGGATTTTTGGCACTTAAGCATGCGGGGGTTGAATTTGACGAAATATTGGTTGCACTTCGACCCAGATTGGACCGGAAAAAACTTGATGAACTTACACCGGCGGGAAAGGTGCCTACTGTAAAGCATGGTGATAAATTCGTATGGGACAGTCTTGCAATCTGTGAATATTTTGCCGATCTTTATCCGGAAAAGAATTTTTGGCCAAAAGACATAGAAATAAGAGCACATGCAAGGTCGGTATCTGCAGAGATGCACTCAGGATTTACTGCGCTTAGAAGTGCTATGCCAATGGCTATACATAGTACTTTTGAGCGCCCTGATATTTCGGGTGGGTTAAAAGAAGATATAGATCGCGTAATTAAGATCTGGTCAGATTGTATGGATAAATATGGCGGACCATTCCTGTTTGGCGCCTATTCTATCGCTGATATGATGTATGTACCTGTCGTGTTCAGGTTTAAAAGTTATCAGGTAGAATTGCCACCAAGATTAACAGCCTACTGTGAAACAATTGCAAACCATTCTGATGTGAGAGACTGGATGGATGATGCTGATCCTGCTGATCCAGCCGAACCTGTTGATCGGTAATTATAGTTCACATAACTGGACGCTTGCGTCGACAAAACTGGTTCGACCAGCAGTGATGCTGAAACGATATTCATTTCCACCGGTAATAACGCTGTGATAAAGCGGAAGCGTTCCTGAAACTTCCTGTGTATCACCGCCGGGAAGCATAAAGCTAACAGTGATTTCTTTGGTGACATCAAACCAGGCTTCAGGTGCGCCATTTTCGTTAAGGGTGGGGCTTCCTGTGCCAGCTAGAGTTATCAGTCCGCGGTAAAAACTTGCAGTTGAAATTTCATCAGCGGAAACCGGGGTAATGATCATAAATCTTCTTGTATCTGTTTCACTTGAGCATGATGCATCTTTTGAAATGCCACCGATGATGGTCTCCATCCGATTGATATCAACCCCTTCATTGGCCCTTTTCGTAACGGTAGCTAGCAGACTTCTAATCTCTTCATTGGGTAATAATTGAGAAAGTTGATCTACCGTGGCTTTATCCTGTCCAAGTTCTACTTTTAGCTGTTCATTTTCAGCCACCTTATTATCGTGCAATGTTTTCCAGCGGGTGGCTTCCTGTTGGGCAACAGACAACCCCATGTCATAAGCATAATAACCGACGCCACTGCATAAACCAACAATCAGGACGAATTTTGCAATCCCCCAAATTCGTTGATTTCGGCGTTTTTGCCTTTCTTTTCTCTGTACCAATCCAAGTGACATTTTTGCTTCCGCTGCTCAAGGTAAATTTTGAAACATATATTAGGTAAAAATATCTAAAGTTAAAGTTAAAATATTTTTTGTTACAAATATCACAGTTTTTCACTATGGTCATAGTAAGCAATAAAAAAACTAAGGCAAATTTAGGGAAAAATATGAGTGACGATGTAGGCGCGCAGGGCAACGATGCCAAATTAAAGCGCGATATTGGGGTGTTGGCAGCAGGGTTCCTTGTTTTAAATGGTGTCATTGGGGCGGGTATATTCGGTCTGCCTGGGAGGTTAGTTGAACAGGCGGGTATTCTTGGGCCATGGTTAATTGTTATTTTTGGAGCGTTTATCATAACTGTTGCCTGGACCTTTGCAGCGATTGCGAGTTATTTCAATAAAACCGGCGGACCGGTTGCATATGCCAATAGGGCATTTGGTCCTTTGGTTGGCTTCCAGACAGGTTGGCTACTTTACATCGGCCGGGTATCGGCAATTGCGGCCAACATAAATGTTCTGTTTAATTATGCTGCATATTTATGGGATGCCGCATCAGGTGAGATAGTCCGGGGCATAATGTTCTTTATAATTATTGGTGGAATAACAGTCGTCAATGTTATGGGTATTAAAAAAGCGATGCAGGTACTCAATGTCATTACGCTTTTTAAGTTAATACCAATAATACTGTTGATACTGTTGGCGATTCCGCATTTGACACCAGAAGGAGTGCTGCCGGGGGACTTACCTAGCTTTGATGATTCAAGCGGTCTGGTGCTTCTTATCCTCTATGCTTTCGTAGGATTTGAGGGTGCCCTTGTAACAGCGGGTGAAACCAAAAATCCGAAAAAAACAATTCCGCGTGCTTTAATTTCAGGAATTTTAGTTATTACAGCTATTTATTTTACAGTATCGTTGACATATGCAAATGTCGTAAAGGATGGCGGCGGCGATACGCCGTTGGTTGAAATGGCGGAAGTTTTAATAGGGCCTGTCGGTGGTGTCATTATCATTATTACTGCTATATTTTCCATTTTAGGAAACGCCATGGCAATCGTGGTTGCTGCTCCACGTATGACGTTTGCGATGGCTGAAGAAGGTACTATTCCAAAGTGGTTCGGCGAGGTACATGATCAATATGCAACGCCAGCAAATTCAATCGTCTTCTTAGGTGTTTTGGCTTTCCTTTTGGCTATCTCTGGCACATTTGTATATCTTGCGATAGCAAGTACATTGGCGCGCATGATTGCATACGCCATTTGTATGGTATCCATTCATAACATTCGTAAGAAAGCTGATCTTCAAACCCGTGCTGATGCGACGAAACTACCCGGTGGTTATATTATCCCGGCCATTGCATTCGTTGTTTGTCTTTTTGCAATAAGTCAGTCAACCATGCAATCATGGATATATATGTTCATCTTTGTTTTAATCGGTAGTGTTCTTTATTATTTGCAGCGACGTCACACCGGAAAATTGCAATGATTACCGAAAGTGGCGATGAAAAACTAAAAAGAGAAATCGGCTTTATAGCAGCAGGGTTTCTTGTGCTGAACGGCATTATCGGTGCAGGAATATTTGGACTGCCGGGAAGGCTCGCTGAAGTCGCGGGTGATTTTAGCCCCTGGCTATTTCTTATTTTCGGGTTTTTGATCATCACGGTTGTCTGGTCGTTTGCTGCGCTGGCCAGTTATTTTCGGACGACAGGTGGCCCTGTTGTTTATGTTACAACGGCATTCGGTCCGTTTATGGGATTTCAAACGGGATGGCTTTTTTATGTGGGTAGGGTTGCTGCTTTTGCGGCAAATATAAATCTGCTTTTTGATTATGCCTCCTTTATCTGGGCTGCGGCATCACCCGGAATGGTTCGCAACTTTTTAATTTTCATAATCATTGGCATTCTAGCAATTGTTAATATTTTGGGGATTAAAAAGGCCGTGCAGGCGATCAACGTTCTGACCTTTTTAAAGCTTGTACCTATATTTCTACTTATTTTATTAGGGGCTCAATACCTGACGCCGGATCGTTTGTTACCGCCTGAATTTCCCCGGTTTGATGATGCCGGCGAGGTAATATTGCTTATCTTTTTTGCTTTTACAGGTTTTGAATCTGTTCTTGCTTCGGCGGGGGAGACAAAAAATCCAAGGCGTACAATTCCGAAGGCGCTCATAAGCGTGTTTATTCTGGTGACGGTTATATATTTTCTACTGCAATTGGTATATGTAACGGTCGCTCCTCCAATCAATGATCAGGCACCTTTAATCGGTCTTGGTGAAAGTCTGGTTGGGCCAATAGGTGGCACGATTGTTATTCTGACAGCAATTTTTTCAATTCTGGGTAATATTTCAGGCATTGCTATTTTTGCGTCACGGTCGACATTTGGCATGGCAAATTTTGGTGTGCTGCCATCGTGGTTTGCAAAAGTGCACGAAAAATATGCCACGCCAATAAATTCAATTATTTTTCAGGCTGTTTTTGTTTTGATTCTCGCGGTAACAGGCACGTTTGTTTATCTTGCCCTTGCCGGTACGCTTGCCCGCATGATTGCTTACGCGATCTGTATTCTCGCACTGCCGAAAGTAAAAAGTAAAGCGACCGATGAAGCACTAGAGCGTGCAATAAAAATACCAGGTGGCTTTGTCATGCCTGTTATTGGTGTTTTAGTTTGCTGTTACGCCATGACAAATTCACAGATGATAAACTGGCAGTATCTGGTTAGCTTTGTCATTATTGGTACAGGACTTTATTTCCTTAATGAGTATATGAAGAAAAAGGCGGCTGATTAGGCCGCCTTTAATGGTTATTCTGGAAGTGTGGGATAGGTTATCCCAAGCTGTTCCAGGTATGTGTCATATTTTTCGGGATCATAATAAAGCTCTTTAAGCTGTGGCTTGAATTTGGCCATGATATCGACATTTTTTTCAATAGCCGGTTTTTCAGTGGCGCTTATGAATGGAACATATGTTGTTTCGGCAAGCTGGACGTCATTAAAATATTTATGCGCTTCTTCAAGGAGTTCAGGTTTCATAAATAAATCCACCATGGTTTGTGCAATGACTTTTGCACCAACGACTGAGCCTTTATGTGCAACAGGCGTAGCCATGGCGATGGTATTACGCCAATTATGGCCGCCGAGGCTGCCAATATTTGCCGGGTAATTCAGATTGATAGTCGGCACCAGCCAGGAAATGTCACCAATATCATCAGATCCGCCACTTACCGGATATTCAGAAGGAGCGCGAATTTCACTTACTTCGGTGCTTAATCCGACCTGATCGGCGTCTGCAAGTGCCTGCACGGCTTTGGCGAAGATATGATCTTTTTCTTCCCATTCCGGCATACCCACGGCTTCTATATTTTGCTGGATGGCTTCAGCGATAGGCTTATTAAAATGGCGCGGCCACGCGCCACCGACAACACGATGGGTAACGGTTGTATCCGTCATTAACGCTGCACCTTCAGCCGTTTTATTCAGCTTGTCATAATTTTCGAGGATATTTTCCGCAGTCATCTCACGAATATAATACCAGACGGAAGCAGTTTGTGGCACGACGTTTGGCTGATCGCCACCATCTGAAATGATATAATGTGATCGTTGCAGCGGATGAAGATGTTCACGCCGTGCGTTCCAGCCAGCATTCATCAGTTCGACTGCATCAAGTGCGCTTCTTCCCATCCAAGGTGCACCTGCACTGTGGGAGCTTTCCCCTGTAAAAGTATATTCTACAGAAATCAATCCCGTTCCACGGGCCTGTCCCCAACTTACCGCAAGTGAGCTTCCTACATGGGTGAAGAGTACGGCATCTACCTCATCAAACAGGCCTTCACGGGTAAAAAAGGCTTTTCCCGCCAGAAGTTCTTCTGCAATTCCCGGCCAGATTACAATAGTGCCGGGAATATTATCCCGCTGCATTACTTCCTGAAGGGCAAGTGCAGCCGTGATAATGACAGCCATACCAGAATTATGTCCCTCGCCATGTCCGGGGGCTCCCTCAATCAGCGGATCTTTATAGGCGACGCCCGGTTTTTGGGATGCCTTGGGAATTCCATCAACGTCGGTGCCCAGGGCGATGACGGGGTGGCCGGAACCCCATGTTGCCCACCATCCTGATGGCAGACCGGCAACATCGCGCTGAAATTCAAAGCCGTTGTCTTCCAGAATTTCGCCGATATAACGCTGCGTTTCATATTCCTGAAAACCAAGCTCGGAAAAGCTGAACAAGCTATCAACGATTTCCTGAACCATTTTTTTGTTGTTTTCGACTTTTTCAGTAACTTCTGCTTTTAGTGCTGCTATTTGTTCGCTGTCCTGTGCGCTGGAAATGGTATATGGCAAAAAAATTAGTGCCATTGCTATTAATATTCGCATTTTTCTTCTCCCCTTTATTTAAGTTATATTTTTACTTTAATGTAACCAGCTTGTCCGGGTCAATCTTTACAGTATTTATCAATGCATACGTTTCTATTCTATCTGAATAAAAGAAAAACGGCTGCCCAAGATATTGAGCAGCCGATAAGGTTTTTAGTGAGTTATTTTAGATATTTAGTTAGATATTAGAATGAACCCTGCAGTGTAAGCTTCACAGAACGTTGCTCTGATGCAGCTCTTATTTCATTAATGTCTATTACACCATTTGAAATGTTTGATGCATAAAGCAGTTTATCATGCCCATTTTTTGCTTTGAGAATATTCTGAAGGTCAAGGCGAAGCTTCATGTTGCCAAATACGATTTGTTCAATATAGGCTGATGCTTTTGGTTCAATGGTTCTTTCCCATTGTTCGATTACATCGGTTCTAAATCCGATAGTGCCACCTCCCATTCCAACTGGGCCTTTGTTAGTGATGCTAAAGCCATAAGAAGTGCCTGTTTCAGTCAGGTCATGTTGGAAATTTATCAGCCATTCATGCTTCTGTACATATTCTATCGGACGCGATACCATTAGGAATGGATCGGTAACGTCTGTTTCACGTAGGATATATTTACCAGTGATGATAGCGTTTGGAAGATTGAGTGCTTTTAAACGCCAGTTACCGTTGACCTCAACACCGTATTCTTTGGCGTTCCCAATATTTCCTGGAATCGAAGTAACAGCAAGTGTCGGATCGTCAGTCGGATCACCATTTATGTCATTACCGGGTATTTTTGCGATATGATCGCGGATTGCATTATAAAAACCTTTTACGGATAAAGAACCCTGATCTTCCGCAAAACGGTTCTCATATGCGACCGAAAATTCCCAACGATCTTCTGGACGGAGTAGCGCGTTACCACCATCTGTTTGACCGTCTTCAACGTCAAAATTGCTTCCGAATGCACCGAAATCCAACTGACTGATTTTACGCTCTACCGTAACGCGAACCTGATTTTGTGAATCAACATCATAACGGAGGTTCCAGCGTGGTTTCAGATAGAAAAAGTCTCGACTAAAATCAGGAACGTCATTCAGATTATCTGTCTGCGTAATTTCGGACCATTCAGCGTCCAGTGAACTTTGCAACGAAATGTTTGATGCAATTGACCAGTTATGGCTGGCAAAGGCTTCAAAACGGACCTCCTGTACATCAATATCGCTTAAAGAATTTGGGTTTACCACGCCTGCCCCATTTGCCACCCGGTTTGACGTACCAACATCATTAATAGCGACTTCACCACCCGCTTCAATGGTATGGACTGTTGCAATCGTGTTTGTTAGTGATGAACGGATAATTTTTTCACCGTGGGTACGGGTGGCAAAGTTATCCGCGTAAAGAGCAGGGGTAGCGCCGTTTAATCCGGAACTGAACAACCGTGTAAAATCATGTTTACCATGGTTGATCACAAATAATGATTTCCAAAGGCCAATGCTATCAAAACGACGCTCATAATCACCACCAAATTCCCAGTGGAAGGGTCTGTGTGCAACGTCACGTTCAATAGTAGTTACATTTCCCGCAATGAAGTCTTCATCATCATTCGGATTACCTGCAAGGTGTGTGATTGTTGTTGTGATCAGATCGCTTTGTGTATCAAGCTCCAATGTATCCTGATCATCAAATTCAAGCTGACCATTGAGGCGCAGAATATCGCCCGCAGAACCATTATATTCGATGCCACCGTTTAGGAAGATTTTTTCTCGATCCCGAACACTCGTTAATGTGTTTTCTTGATATTGAACGCCGGCGGCATTAAAAAATTTATCATTGAAGTTGCGGCGAGTTTCTTCGAGCGCAAAATCTACACCAAAAGTGTATGCCAGATTATCCACTTCGCCGCGATGGTTGATTTTTGCCAAGGGGTTGACTTTTCCGCCATCGACATACTCGCCACCCACTGTCCAGGTTGTGACTGATGTTGACGCAGTTTCTTTCATAATAACGTTAATGATCAGACCTTCTGACTGTACATCAAGCCCTGCTTTTGTTCCTCTGATGAGTTCGATGGAGCTAACGCTTGATGCCTGTATACGCTTAAGTTGTAGGCCAAGTGAATTGGTTTTACCTGCAATACGTTTTCCATCAATGAGGATCTGGTCGCCTGCGGAGCCAAAGCCGCGCACGCGGCGCCCTGTCAGCTCTTCGTCTGCACGGGCCAAAAGTGCCGCTGTTCCAGGTACGCTGCGAAGCATATCATGAAGCGTAACAGGCTGAAACGGAACGAAATAATCTTCCTTATAAGTTACTGTTGATGAATTTCCATCTGATGTGCTTTCCTGAGCAAAAGCCGTACTCGACATAAGTGCGGCAATTGTCATGCCGACCATTATTTTTTTTGAAAGAACCACCCGCGGCCTCCTTGCAATTGATAATTAAAATTATATAAGAAAATCTTTATGTGTGCAGTGAATACTTATTTCATAAATTAAAGTCAATAAAAATTTTGTAACGTTATACTATAACGTTTTTTGGGTGTAAAGCAGTATAGTTTAAAATTAGGATATCGATTATGATTGATGGACTGGTCAAACATTATAATACTAAATTAATATTATTTAATAATATGTAATTCTATAAATTCGCATTTATTGTAATAATATTCTAAAGACAGTTGAAAAGAATATAAATATAAAAATCTATTCTATTGCCCATGTGATAGCGTTCAAAAAAGTCATGGAAACTGCAATTGCATTCTCTTATGATCTTTAGATAAAGGGATATTCATTTCATGAATTTATGGTCACTTCGGT
>JAUILB010000017.1 GCA_030432815.1 Alphaproteobacteria bacterium
CCGCGCATAAAGCGACACCGGTTCCTCACAAATTTTTCGAACCACAGTGTTTGCCACTACGAGATCCTGTTCAACCAGAAACGCAATATCAAGAGTTCCCATCTTTACGCTTTCATAAAGTTCCCGGTCATTCATAATTTTAAAGGAAACCTGAATATCTGGTGCCGCTTTATTAATTTTATGTAGAAGATCAGGTAGACGGTAAGTGCTTATGGTCTCCACAGCACCAATAGTAAGACGCCCTGCAATCCTTGGCATGTTCTGCACTGCTTCAATACCATCTCGGCTCAAATCAACAATCTGTCTGGCATATTTATGAAACCGCTTTCCCGCCTCGGTTAATGTAATACCCTTACGGTCGCGAATGAATAATTCCGCACCTACACTATGTTCAAGTGATTTGATCTGCGCCGTTACACTTGAATGCGCGTAATTAAGCTGATTTGCCGCCTTGCTGAAGCTGGCATAACTGGCAATTGAAAGAAATGTTTTAAGTTCGGTAATTTTCATAATTCAATAATTTCGAATTCTAATATTTATAAAATTCAATTTATTCGAAATAAAAAACATTGTAAATGCTATTCTGAATAACAGCAAAGCTGAGTTGCAAATATGGAAATGATCATCAATATTGTTGGCTGGATAGGCGCAGTTTCACTTCTGGTTGGTTATTTGCTGGTATCGAACGGTAAGCTTCACGGAAAATCCTATACTTATCAGGCACTAAATATGATAGGAAGCGGCGGCTTTATCATAAATTCATATTATTTTGGCGCAATGCCGTCAGTCGGACTCAACATCATTTGGATGATTATTGGGGTTCATACTGTTTTTATTTTATTCAGAAAAAATCGGAGCACTAAAAAATGAGTATCTTTAAACAAGGCAATTTTACACTTATTGATGTAAGTCATACTGTTTGTGATGGCATGATCACCTATAAAGGGCTACCCGCACCAATTATTTGTGATTACCTGAACAGGGAGGCTTCAAAAGAATTTTACGAGGAAGGAACAAGTTTCCAGATTGGAACCATTACCATGGCATCAAATACGGGAACATATGTTGATGCGCCCTTTCATCGTTACGTGGACGGTAAGGACCTTTCAGAAATTGCACTTTCTTCACTGGCAAACCTCGACGGGATAAAGATAACAGTTGATCAATCAGTTACTAAAATTGGTGTCGAATTTTTCAAAGACAAAGATATCGAAGGCAAGGCCGTCTTAATCGCCACAAACTGGTCACGGCACTGGAGAAGCGATCAATATTTTGAAAATCACCCCTTCGTTGACGAAGAAGCAGCAACATATCTGAAAAACCATAAAGCCGCGTTTGTTGGGATTGACAGCTATAACATTGATGACACAAGTGGAAATGCACGACCATGCCACAGTGTTCTATTGCATCACGACATCCCTATTTGCGAGCACATGACAAATTTATCATTATTACCTGACAATAATTTTAAATTTCATGCGGTTCCTGTAAAAATCAAGGGAATGGGTACCTTCCCCGTTCGTGCATTTGGGATCGTCAATAATTAGCTTTTATGGGGCTCGATCCGGGTAAAAATTACTATTTATTATGGATGGTGATGCCTTTTATTTTTCATCTCGGTAATAAATTTTTCACTTTATCCATGAACTTTTTTGCCTTTGCCATATAATAGGAAAAGCGTCCCATAAAAGTCGGCGGAAAAAATATATATTCATCAAGAGTGGATATTATTGCTGCGCCTATATCGGCCTTATAACCAGTATCACCTAACCCTAAATCATAATATTTTTTTCCAGATTCGATTGCCTGCACGATAATAGCTATGACTATAGCTATCCCGGTACCATATTTAGCAACATCCTTATCATAACTTCTACACATACTGTAGCGGGTATCTTCAGTATCCATTTCCAATGAATAACTAACCGGCTTATCGTTAAGATACATTATCCAGACGTTCATAGCGCGCCTGAACCATGCATCTTCAACTAGCGAATTCCAATAAATTTGATTAACACTTCCAACAAATTTTGCGTGATCTTTTTCTCCAATCCACGCATTACTTTCAACGACCTCAACTTCCTTAAAAATTTTAGCCCACTCATCTTGTGATAAGTCATTATAATGCTTCAATTTTACGTTGCCAATTTTTGCCATATTTCTTTTGCGGCTGCGGATTTTGGATTTCTTTTTGCTATTTAAAGAAGCCATGAACTCCTCTTCGCTAGACCAAAAATTCATTCCAAAATTTTGGTCGCGCTGTCTTGAAATAAGCTTCCAATTATTCTTAAGCAATTGCGCTTTAAGGTTTGTTATGAATTCATCTTCCCGATGAACATAATCCATTCTAAAACCTGATGTCCTGAAGCCTTCTGATTTAACAATTTCAAAAATCTTATCAGCGATGTTTTTGATGAGCTCAGGATCTGGTCCCGTATTAGGTATGCCTCTCTGAGGGAAATAACTTCCGGCGAGTGAGGCAAAATAAAAAGGACCTACAGCCTGGATTCCGTATGCAATTATAGCATGATTGTCATAACTTCCATCCACTGGTTCGTATTTTATGTCACCCTGCCAACTCTCAATGTTTTCTTTTTGTATTTTCCATGCTTCAAACCAAGCTTTATTCAAAAATTGTTCATTTTCCCGACAGGCTTCATTAATTTTGGACCATTCACAGTTTTTCATATTTTGATTTTCGTTTTTGGTTTTTGACAGTAAGAATATCACACTTGTTATCTCACTGATAAAAAACATAAAAAAGTTAAATTATATTTAAATACTTATGGAACTTGCTAGAATAGATTTAGCAATATTATTAACCAAAAATTAGCCATGAACTTTCGACAGTTAGATTTATCATAGTGTTAAGTTGCATCTATGAAAAAATACGCCACAAACCAGAAGACATGATTACATAACACTCCATTCACAGAAATTTATATCCGCAAAATATCTGTCACAAAGAAGTTTACAATTTAAAGATTTTATTCACATGAAATACAGGGTCCAGAATCACCTGCCAAATGTAACGTCTTTGACTTTTTGAATAGGAAAAATAAAGCCACGGTTTTTTAAGAAGCGGTTTTATAGCACGGCCCGGCGAAAATATTATGCCACAAGCCCCTTCTTTTTTGAAATCTTTGCCTTGCACGTATTGAACCGCTGCTTCTGGGAAATTAAGACCTTGCCACATAGCCGACGCAATAGTAAACCAAAAACGGGGATTGCATTCAAGGATGTAAATTTCATCAGTCTTATAGTCCAACCTTAGATCGAAGTTTGCCGCGCCGCTATAATTGACCAATTTGACAATTTTCTCTCCAAGCGCCTCAATACGTTCATGCGAACAATACTCAATAACATCCGGCTGCTTAACCAATTGCACGGCCTTAACCTTTATGTTCCCATTTTCAGCAATTACACTGTATCCTGCATCATATCCGTCAATATATGTCTGCAACAAAACAGGCAATTTATCTGTCCCAAGCTCATTTTGGATATACCAGCTAAGATGGTCATAAGAATCCAGCTTTCTTATACCTTCACTCGCTTCTCCGAATAACGGCTTAAGGATCAGTGGAAAGCAGATATTGTTTTCTATCTCATCACGCAGTCTTTCGTCAAAAATTACACTATCGTCAATTAATATTGATTCCGGAGTTTTCAAACCAGCTTTTGCAACACGTTGGCCAAACAACCACTTGTTATCAAGCCGCTCAAGTTCTTTTGCGCTCATTGTCGGGAAAATTTGTTGATCAGAAAATGCATTTTTATATTTTTCGATAAAACCACTAGCATCCAGATCGCCGGGAAGGATGACTTCTATCTCATTTTCCCTACAATAATTCTGTAAAAATGCGACACTTTTTTCCTGATCTTCCTCTCCGGATTTCCACGGAGTCCAAGCAAATTTCTTCTTATAACGTGTGTATTTTACCAGACTGTCTTCAGATTCAGCAACCACATGAATATTTTTAAATCTGGGATACAGGCAGTAAAGCACCTTTACATTAAGAGTATCACTACCAGAAAGTAGGAGCAGCTTTGTGTCGGATTTTGGCATTTTTAATTTCATTTTAATTATATGTCTGGCCACCATATATCATATCAATTATTAAAAATCTTTTAGAAAGCAAATAGATCACCATTCCAAACCCACCTGAGAAAAATATTGCGGAATTAACAGATATTTAAACAAAATATGCAAATGTCTCCTTTCTTAAACAGTTGGTAAATAGTCCATAAAGAAAAGAAACGAAAATGGCGGAAATTAAATTTAAAGTCGACAGGACCCCACTTACTTTCACAGTTATTCAGGAACCTATTTACGAAAAATTTTTTGATCTGAAATCTTTTGAGGTAATACCGTGTATTTATAGCGCCAATGACAATCGTTTTACCAATGCGCCGGATTTTTTTGACCCTGAAGACAGTGAAGGATTTTATTTTTCATCCGTTCCAACACGTGATGATTTAAAACCTATTTATAATTGCAATGGTTATATCAGATATGTTGCCAAAACCCATGAACAGGCCTACATGGATGTATCGGGAAATTTTGATGACTATTGGGAAAAATTTTCTTCAAAATCAAGGTCTACGCTTAAACGCAAAACAAAGAGAATTGAAAAACTTTCCGGTGGCAAACTGGACTGGCGTATTTATCAGACACCTGATGAAATAGCAGATTTCTTTAACTTAGCCCGTGAAATATCAAAAGAAACCTATCAGGAAACCTGGCTTAATCTGGGTTTGCCGGATGATGAGGCATATTTTAAGGAGATGATGTCAAAGGCTGCCAAAGGCGAAGTCAGAGGATATTTATTATTTATGGATGGTAAAGCCGTAAGCTATCTGCATTGTCCAATTACTAATCGGGCCGCAGAATTCGCCTATCTTGGTTACCTGCCTGACTATTCAAACCTGTCTGTCGGAACAGTTTTATTTATTGCTGCCCTTGAAGATATATTTAATGACCAAGACATAGATTATTTTGATTTCCAACAAGGCGACACTGTGCATAAAAGACGCTTTGCTACTGGATATATTAAATGCGCAAATATAATGTACCTAAAAAATACTTTACCCAACAAGTTATGGATTTATTCCAATCATGTTATGAATATTACAGTTAAATTCATAATATCGGTCCTCAATAAACTCGGAATTAAGGAAAAACTGAAAAAACGGTTAAAAGATCATATCTAGCAACAATCACATTATATTGACTTCACTGCCGTTTCGACTTAAAACTTTTTCTATTATGAATATGCCCTCTTTAAACAAACGAATGTCTCGAATTACCACCCCGACTCTTTAAGGGTCGGATCATGCTTGCCTATTGGCAAAATTCAATTTGATACATTTATTTTTTAAAGAGGAGCGCATAAAATGAGCGCAGATTATTCACTATCTCCAACCAGTGTAAGATATTACATAACAACGGATGTCCAACCTGACGCTGTATCCCGTGTTCTGGAACTTTTTTCTGTCAGGGGGGTTACTCCGGACCTTCTTAAAGTTAATCAGTATAAACATGCCCCAGATGTTCGTCAGAATTTAAGTTTTGAAATTCATGTATCCGGTCTTGCAGAGAAAACATATGAAACCATACTTCAGAAACTTCTCTCACAGATTGGTATTCAGTCAGCACGAAAAGAAAATTTCTTCGAAATAAATATACATAGAAATGCTTCTTAGTGCCGCATAACAGGAATTATTATCTTCTCTATTACTAGGTGATTCTAGTTTTTTTTACAAAACCACAATTTTAAAAAATGTGGGTTCCTTTGATCCTGAAATTTAATGCAATATTCAAATTATTAATTACCATAATTTTGAAAAGACGATTGCGTGTAGTTTCCTGTTAACCTTTATCATGAAACCCCACTAGTCAAGGCCTACTTGTTAATCATCATGGTTAATTTTTATGGTTAAATTAAAGTTAACCGATATACAGTAACATGTTGATTTTAAAGAGTTTTTTCTATTTTTTACGATTAACCAATTATTAAAAGTATGAAAATATAAAATTTATCAGCAGTGCCTCCATAAAAATTTAATCAGGGCTTTTTAAGGGCACTCAAGGGAAAATAAAAACAATAATAAAATAAGTTGAGATACTAAAAGATGAGCAGTTTTTTAACGTCCAGTGGCAGTGACTTTATTTATTCAACGTCGCAATCCGCACTTACATTAATGACTAAACACAAGGTTGTACCAACACCTGAAAATTATCAATTATGGTATACACATTCCGCCCAGTCAGACTTAAATTTATCAAAAACCCTTGAAAACTTACTTGCTAAAAATATTCCTTTTGATGATGTGCTTAATAAAAAACTTTACGAGAACTTCTTCTCACGTGAACAGGAAATAAAAACCGTTAATGAAACCAGCGCTATTTTCCAAAAAGAAGTCGCAAAAATTGTAAGCATTATCAAGGATGTTGGAAAAGATACAAATAATCATTCCAAAGCGCTCGCTCAACATATCGATACTATTGCAGATTTCGAAGGATCACAGGAACTAAAAGCGGTAATAAAACTAATCCTCGAAGATACGGATAAGATAAGACAACAGAGTGAAAAGCTAGAAAACAAACTCATGGAATCAAGCGGACGTATAAAAAACCTGCAGCGTAACCTTGATAACGCCCGTCTAGAAAGCAGAACGGATGCACTTACAAATATCGGAAACCGGAAATATTTTGACGAACAGCTTATGGCGCAAATGAACCTCTATCGGCAAAAGAGGCAAAAATTCTGTCTGATAATTTGTGACATCGACTATTTCAAAAAATTTAATGACAATTTTGGTCATCAAATCGGTGATCAGGTATTAAAAGTGGTCGCACATGTGATAAAGAATGAAGTTGATGGCGTTGGGTTCCCTGCCCGTTATGGCGGAGAAGAATTTGCAATGTTGCTACCGAAAGCCGGAAATGATGGTGGTACAATCGTTGCAGAAACTGTTCGCAAAATTATTTCACAGCGCACAATTAAAAATAAGGCAACCGGCGCGAACTTTGGCAAGATTACAATGTCTTTTGGTATCGCGACAATTCATGGTGATGAACCTGCCGATGATCTGATTGCGAGAGCGGATGAAGCACTTTATCTGGCAAAACAAAATGGGCGTAATCGTGTTCAAAGTGAACTGGATCTAGTTGGCGAGCAAACTCAAACTATCAAAGTTTCGGCTTAACCGTTTTGTGCCCCAATCAATCCAATATAATTTATTGAGTTAGACCTCTAATTCAAAAGTTTCACTTTTGATAAGGTGATATGCGACACCCGCAGCAATCATATAAAAAATTGTAAAAAGTCCACTAACCAAATAATTAGCGATCATTACACTTGGTGACATAGCTGCCTCGATTCCACCATCATTTACGATTTGCGCAAACAAAACGCCCATTAATCCAAACATGATTATCATCATCGGGATGGCTGGTAATAACATTATTCCCCAAATACTTAGTTTCCTGCCTTTGGTCATACTCCAGCTTTTTAAAAGTGCCTGATCGAAACTAATATTTTCCGCAAGCTTTATTGGTGTGGCCAGATAGAGTCCTGCAATTACAATAAGTCCTGGTATTATCAAAAGTAATAACCCAAGCGTTACCCCAATTATTGTCGAAATATAAATGAGCACTACGGGCAGTACCGTCTTTAAAGCCCTATCCACATAAGGATATTTATCAAAGTTAATACCGTTAAGCGAAGCATGGGTTTTATCCAATACAACCACAAACAGAAAAGCATATAAGAGATAGTAAATGAGTGTAGATACCCCGAATAAAACATTTCCGGTCTGGACCATTTCCAGAATTACTTCTGGGTCAGTGATATCAACACCTTCAAATATAAATAAATACGGCACCACAGAAATTAAAGTATACAATAGCAAAACTACGGCAAAAAATTTTATTTCGTTGAATAAAATCCGGAATGATAATTCCAGGGTATTAAATACTCCAAATGGTGGAGCTGTTTCCTGCGACATATTTACCCCCATACTCTCGTGTTTTATAAGCCTTTTAAAAGTATGGGTTAAAATTCAAAGACTGTCAACGATGCTGACATTTGTTTTAAACAGCAATCAGTGCCGCTGAAACTTTTCGCCCTTCCTGAAGAAGGACATTATATGTTCGGGCGGCTGCTCCCGTATCCATAACTTCTACCGCAATATTTTTTTCTGAAAATGCGCTTCTAATTTCCGGTTTAAGGAATGCCATACTGGTTCCCATGCCAATAATCACAATTTCCACAAACGCATGTGCTTCTAATATCCGATCCATACTATCAATGGAAATTTCTGATTTGTCGCAAACCATCCATGGATAAAAGCCCTTGGGTGTTATTAACATTGAACCCTCGAAACGCCCATCCCCCATACGAAACCCCCCATCACCATACCCGGCAATGAAAGCTTCCTCGCTTGACTTGATTTCTGTAAATTCCATCAACGAAACTGTTCCGGAATAACTTCCTTACCTTCTGCTGGCTTTTCTTCCGGTTCACGGCGAAGTTCAAACCAGAGAAGCACTGGTGAAGCAATGAAAACGGACGAATACGTACCAACAAATATGCCCCAGATCATCGCCGCCGTAAAACCGTGAATAACCTCTCCTCCAAAATAGAACAATGCGATCAGTGCCAGCAGCGTGGTCAATGATGTCATTACGGTTCTGTTTAAAGTTTCATTCAGGCTGAAATTAATAAGATCCGGCAGTTCCCGCTTGCGATATTTACGCAAATTTTCCCTAATCCGGTCATAAACTACCACGGTATCATTAAGGGAGTATCCAACAATGGTAAGTATTGCCGCAATAATAGAAAGATTAAATTCAAGCTGTGTAAATGAAAACATACCAATTGTTAGCAATACATCATGCACCAGCGCAATAACCGCACCAAGCCCAAATTGCCATTCAAAGCGTATCCAGATGTAAAAAAGTACAGCACCGACTGCCAGCATTACCGACATAACACCTGCTTCTACCAGTTCACCGGAAACTTTTGCACCCACGGCTTCTGTCCGTTGAAAGGTAACTGTGTCGCTATACTGCGTTTCAAGTGTTGAATGTACCAGATCCACAACTTCTTCGAGGCTTTTCTCTTCCTGATATTCGATACGGATAAGGATCTGATTGTCCTGACCAAAGGTTTGCAGTGCTACATCACCCAGTCCAAGATCCCCCGTCAGTCTCCTAAGTTCTGTAAGATCGGCAGTTTGCTCAGTATGGGCTTCAATAAGAAACCCACCTTTAAAATCAATTCCGAAATTAAGACCGTCTGTAAAATAAAGTACCCCTGAACCAAGTATCATAATCCCTGAAAATATATAGGCTGCCAGACGGTATTTGATAAACTGTATATGAGTATCCTGCGGAACCAGTTTTAATAACATTATTATTTTCCTTAAAGCTTTAACGTCTGGGGCTTTTTCTTTCTTGCCCACGTAACAATAAGAAGTCTTGAAAAACTTACCGCTGTAAATACGGAGGTAAAGATACCGGCTGCCAAGGTAACAGCAAACCCTTTAATTGGACCTGACCCAAACTGAAACAGAATAAGTGCGGCAATCAATGTTGTTACATTGGCATCCAGAATAGTACCAAACGCACGACTATATCCTTCATCAATGGCCGCAAGCACACTTTTCCCATTGCTCATTTCTTCGCGTATACGTTCAAATATAAGCACGTTGGCATCAACGGCCATACCAACCGTAAGCACGATACCGGCAATACCGGGTAGCGTTAACGTTGCACCAAACATGGACAAAATACCAAAAATCATAAAAATATTGATACTAAGAGCAACATTGGCAATCATTCCAAAGAAGCCGTAACTCAAAACAATAAAGATCATCACCGCAGAAAGCCCAATGAGTGCCGCAACCTCTCCCGCAGCTACACTGTCTGCACCAAGGTCAGGGCCAACCGTTCTTTCTTCTTCAATATTAAGTGGTGCTGGTAATGCACCAGCCCGAAGCAAAAGTGCCAGATCATTTGCTTCCTGAACAGTGAAGCTGCCGGTAATGATCGCTGAACCGCCAAGAATTGCTGTATTGATACGTGGTGCGCTGATGACTTCTCCGTCCAGAATGATGGCGAATGGTTTGCCGACATTGGCACGGGTTGCATCTGCAAAATCTTTTGCACCACGGGTATTAAAAGTAATACTTACAGCTGGCCGGTTATTTTCGTCGGTTGAATATGACGCATTTGAAAGATCTTCGCCTGCCACCATCACTTCATCACGAATGGCATAATAAAAAAGCGGTTCACCTGTTTGTGGGTCTTTTTCAATAGATGGATATCTCGTTGTACGGGGAGGCATACGGTTACGATTAAGGTCGTCTGGCGTAACAGAAAGATTGGTCAAATGAAAGTTCATCGCCGCTGTTTGTGAAAGTGCAAATTTAATTTCTTCCGTACTTTCAAGTCCGGGAATCTGAAGCAAAATGCGGTCTTCACCATTTTGCTGGATTGTAAGTTCCCTTGTTCCTGTTTCATCCAGTCTGCGGCGCAAAACTTCAATCGATTGCTGGACTGATTGAGTTTTCTGCGCAATCACCGCCGCTTCTGAAAGCGAAATATTGATTACAGCACCACTGCCATCCTCAATGACAATATCATCAGTACCGATATCAGTAATGCTGGCACCAACCTTGACAATCAGGTCAGAAATTACCTCAATTGCACTTTCACGGTCTTCGGAATTTGTAAGCCTAATGACCAGACCATCATCGGTCACATTGTATCTATGCAGAATATTTTCATCGCTCAGGTCATCACGGATTGCCTGCCCCTTGTTAAGGAGCAAGTTGTGAATGGTTTCCTCTGTATCCACTTCAAGCAGAAAATGTGCCCCACCCTGAAGATCAAGTCCAAGCGTTATCTGTTTGCTAGGCATAAAGCCGGGAAGATTGCTAATTTGTTCGTCTGTAAGGAAATTAGGCACAGAAAGTAACACACCGATAAAGGCTGTTAGCGAGATCATAATAATTTTCCAACGTGGGAAATCGAGCATTTTACTATCCGTATATTAAATGACCAGTTTTAAAGGTCGCCTTAATTAGGCTTATTTTTTATCATCATTTGCAGGTTCGGTTTTGTCCATAACCTGCGAAATTGTTGAACGTATTATCTTTACTTTTACATCTCGGGCAATTTCGACTTCTACTTCGTTGTCGTTTACAACTTTGCTCACCTTGCCGACAATCCCACCTGATGTAATAACTTTATCACCACGTTTCAACCCTTCGACCATTGCTTTATGTTCTTTGGCTCTTTTTTGCTGAGGACGGATCAGCAAAAAATAAAATACAATAAAAATCAGAATGAATGGAAGTAAAGATTCAAACATGCCAGGAGCCGACCCTGCTGTTTGTGCATACGCTTCGGAAATAAACATTTTTCTGTTCCTAGAATTTTTTATTTAATTTAATCTATTGGATATAAGCGTATGGCACGTTAAAAACAAGGATAAAGCTGTTAATTTTAAGGAATATGAACCATATGCCGGATATTGATAACAAAACATTAATCAGAATTGCGGATGCTCTGGACAGGTTAGCACCGGTTACCGGGAATACACCGAAACTTGAAGGAGCGGACGCCTTTGTCTGGCATGTTAATCCTGACAGACTTACTGCTGTTGATCGGGTTAATCATGTGGATCTTGATCTATTAAAAGGGATCGATCATGTTCGTGATATTCTTTTGGAAAATACAAAACAGTTTGCAAAGGGGTTTTCTGCTAATAATGCGCTTCTTTGGGGTGCCCGCGGTATGGGTAAAAGTTCTCTTGTTAAAGCAATCCACGCAGTAACGGAAAATATCATCCTTATTGAAATTCACCGCGAAGATATTCCAAGCCTTCCACGGCTACTGGATATTATCAAAAAATCTGATCGTAGATGTATTCTTTTTTGTGATGATCTTTCTTTTGATCATGATGATGGTACATATAAATCCCTTAAGGCCGTTCTTGAGGGGGGGCTTGAAGGACGACCAGAAAATGTTCTTTTTTATGCGACTTCCAACCGCCGCCATTTAATGCCGCGGGATATGATGGAAAATGAAAGATCAACTGCAATCAACCCATCCGAAGCAATAGAAGAAAAAGTATCCCTGTCTGACAGATTCGGTCTTTGGCTAGGATTTCATGGATGCAATCAACAGGATTATCTGGAAATGATAGATGGCTATCTGGATCATTATGGAATTTCAGTGGACCGTGCAAAGATCCATGCGGAAGCCTTAACATGGTCGCGGACACGTGGCGCACGCTCAGGGCGTGTAGCATACCAATATATGCAGGATCTGGCCGGTAGATTAGGCATCATTACGAGTAGTTAAAATCTTTATGCATCAATAAGATACAAGCTATTTTTTACATCATCCTTAACAAGAATTTTAAAATTCGTTTTCCTGTTTATTTTACTCGAAAGGATTGTTTCTTTCTTTGAGCTGCCCATGCCCTGAAGATAAAAGTCGATGCTTGTTATGTCTGTACATTTTTTCATAATACAATACTCAAGTTTTGAAACGCTTAAATAAGAATCGCGATAAACTTTTTATACCTCATAATATTTACAAATTAATTAAATCCAAAATATGGCAACTTTTAACCATTTTATAAAAAAAGGCCGGAGCAATGCTCCGACCTTCATATAATACATTAATTAGTTCTTGTAAAGTACTGGATTATATAGCGGTTTAGAAACCGCCCATACCACCCATGCCACCCATGCCGCCCATATCAGGCATTGCAGGAGCTCCTTTGTCTTCTGGAATTTCAGCAACCATTGCCTCAGTTGTAATCAGCAGTCCAGCAACAGATGCTGCATCTTCAAGCGCAGTACGCACAACTTTTGTCGGGTCAATGATACCTGCGGCAACAAGATCTTTATACTCACCGCCCTGTGCATCGAAACCAAAGTTAATGTCCTTACTTTCTCTCATTTTACCAGCAACTACAGCACCGTCACTACCTGCATTTTCAGCAATTTGGCGCGCTGGTGCTTCAAGAGCACGGCGTACAATGCCAACACCAACTGTTTGATCAGCATTATCACCTTCAACACCTTCCAACACGCGTGTGGCATATAGAAGTGCCGCACCACCACCAGGGACAATACCTTCCTCAACGGCTGCGCGAGTTGCATGAAGTGCATCATCAACACGGTCTTTGCGTTCTTTAACTTCGATTTCAGTGGCACCACCAACTTTAATAACAGCCACACCACCGGAAAGTTTTGCAAGACGTTCCTGAAGTTTTTCACGATCATAATCGGAAGAAGTCGCTTCAATTTGTGTGCGGATCTGTGCACAACGTGCTTCGATATTCTCTTTGGAGCCAGAACCATCAACTAAAACAGTATCTTCTTTTGTGATGTTAACGCTTTTTGCAGTACCAAGCATATCAAGGGTAACTGTTTCAAGTTTAATGCCCAGATCTTCGGAGATCACCTGACCACCCGTAAGAATGGCAATGTCTTCAAGCATTGCTTTACGACGATCACCAAAACCAGGGGCTTTAATCGCAGCAATTTTAAGGCCACCACGCAGTTTATTCACTACAAGTGCTGCCAGTGCTTCACCTTCTACATCTTCTGCTATGATAAGAAGCGGACGACCGCTTTGTGCTACTGCTTCCAGGAGCGGTAGCATTGATTGAAGATTTGATAGTTTTGCTTCGTGCAGAAGGATATATGGATTATCAAGTTCCACAGACATCTTTTCCGCATTTGTGATGAAATACGGTGATAGATAACCGCGATCAAACTGCATACCCTCAACAACATCAAGCTCTGATTCAAGACCTTTTGCTTCTTCAACGGTGATAACGCCTTCTTTACCAACTTTTTCCATCGCGTTGGCAATCATTTCACCAATTGCTTTTTCACCATTCGCAGAAATTGAGCCAACCTGCGCTACTTCTTCACTGGTTGAAATGTCGCTAGAGCGTGATTTAAGCTCAGCCGACACTTTGCTAACCGCAAGGTCAATACCACGACGAAGGTCCATCGGGTTCATACCTGCAGCTACAGATTTGAAACCTTCACGAACGATTGCCTGCGCAAGAACGGTCGCTGTTGTTGTACCGTCACCTGCAACATCGTTGGTACGTGAAGCAACTTCACGAACCATTTGAGCGCCCATATTTTCATAGACATCTTTTAGTTCGATTTCTTTTGCAACAGAAACACCGTCTTTAGTAATACGCGGCGCACCGAATGATTTCTGTAAAAGTACATTGCGACCCTTTGGTCCCAAAGTTACCTTTACGGCATTTGCCAGAACATCAACACCAGCAACAATACGTGAGCGGGCGTCTGTTCCAAATTTTACGTCTTTAGCAGCCATATTCTTATTTCCTTTATTTCAAATTAAGCTGATTATTTTTTGGAAAGATCGTTATTCAACGATACCCAAAATGTCAGATTCTTTCATGATGAGCAGCTCTTCACCGTCCACCTTAATTTCTGTACCGGACCATTTGCCAAACAGCACTTTGTCACCTGCTTTAACATCAAGCGGCGTCACTTTACCGTCTGCTGCTTTTGCACCGTTACCTGCGGCAACAATTTCACCTTCGCTTGGTTTTTCCTGTGCTGTGTCAGGGATGATAATACCACCCGCTGTTTTGACTTCATTTTCTACGCGACGTACAAGTACGCGATCATGTAAAGGACGAAATCCCATCTTTATTACCCCTTCTTTTGGGTTGTTAATATTCATGTTTAATATCATTTATTTTAGCACTCTATATATGAGAGTGCTAAAACTGTACTGAACAAATAGTCACTCATGGATGAGAGTCAAGCGTTTGAACAAAAAAAAACATATTTTTTTCTGCTAAATCACCAGATAGATAAGAATAGTTGCAGTTCCGATGGTCAGTGCATAAGGAAGTTGGGTGATCACATGATCCATATGATCGCTGCCCGCTCCAATGGATGACAAAACCGAAGTGTCAGAAACCGGTGAAGAATGATCACCAAATATTCCGCCCCCTATGACCGCGGCCAATGCTTTGTAAACGATAGGGTCATGTGCAACACCGCCGCTAAAATCATATGCAACTGGAAGTACAAACGGGATCATCAGTGCAAATGCCCCCCATGATGTCCCGGTAGAAAAAGATATCATCGCCGTAATAAAGAATGTAGAAGCCACAAGCAATGATGGCGTCATAAACCCTTCGGTAGCAACAATAATAAATTCAGCTGCCCCGAGCCCCTTTGTTACGGAATTTATGCAATAGGCAAGCGCCGTAATGATAATTGCTGACATCACGCTCTTTGATCCTTTAACCCCAATTTCTGTGAGGTCACTAAAATTTTTCACATACCCTTTTAAATAAAGTGAGCAGCCCAAATATATAACCGCTGTTACAAATGCTTCTGAAATTTTAAGCGACCCAAAAATAAAATAACTGACGATCACCGTCCCGAACACAATGATAATGGGTACAGCGAAATCCCAAAACAAGCTCGGATTTTTCTGGGTTTGTTCAAAAATATCGTCGTCATCATCTTCACTCACCATTGGAATGGCACCGTCTCTAAGCACTTTTCCTTCTTCACGCGCTCTTGTTTCCGCTGTCTTCATAAATGAAAAGTCCGGGATTATCTCAAGACAAACAAGAAGCGTAAAGATAATGAGCAATATAGGATACACATTATAAGGTATCGAACTGGCAAATAACCCAATTGCTTCATCAGAGCCGCTTATCGGGCCGCCTTCGGCAAGTATAAGTCCGCTTATATAGACGCCCCAAGACATAAAGGGTACCAACACACATACACTGGCTGTTGTTGAATCAAGAATATAAGCAAGCTTCTCACGTGATATTTTTGCTTTATCAGAAAGTGGCCTCATGATTGGCCCGGTCATAAGTGGGCTAAAATAATCATCAACAATAAAAAAACCGAGCAGCCATGTCGTGAACTTAACCTGCTTAGGTGATGTCCCGGTTCCCGAAACTTTATTGGCAAACGCGACAAGCACCCCGGCCCGTTTAAACAGTTCAAACAAAATGCCGATAAACATTATGATTACGCAGATGCGAATAAATTCGCCATCAAGACTGTTTGCGATTAGTTTGATAAAACCGCCTGCCGGATCAATGCCGAATAATACCGCTGATGGATCAAAGTCCAGCATCACTACGCCTATCAGACAACCTGCAAAAAGTGAAAATATAGCACTTCTGGTAAAAAATGCTGTTGTAATGGCAAAAATCAGTGGTACCAGCGACCATACGCCATAATTTATCGCGGCTTCCATTAGTATTCCTCTTACTTGACTACAGACCTTAAAATATCTTCAAAGTTTTTCATCCATTTTTTCTGATCGAAAAGCGGTAATGAATTTTTATTATCTCTAAGGTGCTTTTTAAGCTTGGCGAGCCTATCAGGATTGTTAGCAATTTCAACAGCTTTATCTATAAATTCGTTAGTTGTATGTGTAACCAAATCCTCTAGTTCTGCTGCTTTCAGGATACTTGAAGCTACACGCGAATGAAAAGGTTCACCAATTTTTGTCACAATCGGTAACTCACAATATAAAGCTTCAGCAGCTGTTGTATGGGCCCCGCAAATAAAACAGTCCAACATTAAGTCCGCATTATTAAGTCGCGTCATATGCTTATCCAAATCTATCCTTGATGCCGGGATAAGACGCGCGGGATCAATATTCTTTTTGTTAAGCTCCTTGATCAAATTCAGCCTCGTTTCTTCGTTGTCAACAAGCATCCAAATTACACTATTTTCAACCCGGGCCAAAATCTCGCACCAAGCCTCAAAACTTTCGTGATCAACTTTTTTACTACTGTTAAAGCTTGCAAATATAAATTTATCATCAGGAAGTCCCCATTCGGCTCTGGCTGTAAATTCAAAATCCAATGATGCAAAACTGTTGAAGGCATAACAATCCGGCATTCTTAATATTTTTTCCGTATAATGATTTTCATATTCTTTTGGTGAAATAATATTATCTGACAAGATATAATCGATCCAGGGTGATCCTTGTGTCGCTGGAGTTCCTAACCAAGTTATCTGAACTGGCGCAGGCTTGAAATATAATGCTCCTCTCTTATTAAATCTAATGTTACCATCCAGATCAATAAGAATATCTAGATCCCTATCATGAATGAATTGTGCAATATCAGGATCTGATCGTTCACTAACATCATAAAAATGTTCAACAGAAGATTTAATTTTATCAAACATTCTACATGGCAAATTTAATTTACCTGCAAAAACAAAGACTTCAAACCGAGCCTTATCATGGTTTTTAAAAAAATCCTGAATCAAATGTGCTGTAGCATGTCTTGATAAAGCTGAAGATAAATACCCCACTCTTATACGATCATACTGTTTCGTTCTTTTTTTTCTTTTGATTTTAGAGCCTGAATTTTCAAAAAATCGTTTTACAGTATTACCTTGGCTACAGGCTATTTTTTTCATAAACGCACCGCTTTTAATGAAAAGAACAGCTAAATGCTGCTCAAGGGGAATATCCCTATCTTCTTTCATAAGCCTTTCTGATACTTCAACAATTTTTTTATCAGCTTTTCCTGCTTCTTCCCACATGCAGATAGAATGGTAAGCATTACTCATGCCTTGGAGTACACCTTCATTCAGCGGGTCTATTCTTGATACTTGCTCAAAGCATTTCAATGCATTTGCAAACTCGAATTTTGCCGAATAAATATCGCTTAATATGAACCACCCTTTCACAAAATTAGGTTGACGCCTCACTATTTTGGTATAAATTTCCGCAGATTTTTCATGTTCTCCCATATGATGTAGCAAAAATCCAAAACCATCTAGCAAGTCCAATTCCGGCTCACCCTTCGTAAAACGGATAGCCATTTCATAATAAGTCTTTGCCCCCTTATAATCAGCCAGATTTGCCATCGTAATTGCCATTGCTTTTGCAAGTTGTGGATCATTTGGTAATAATTTCAGCGCATTTGCAAAACAATTTCTTGCTTCCACATATTGTTTGTTTGTGAAGTGGTTTATTCCTTGATTATAAAGTTGTTCGATTCTTTGCATTGTTTATGGTCTATAAATATCGGTGCACTTTTTTTTATCGTCTTTTTCTACATTCTTTTTAAGCATTACCCAAGAACTTAAGACATATTGAAAACCATTGCCTATCCGTATTTTAAGTTATCCAAATAAAAAGGCCGGTGAAATTACCGACCCTCTAATAAAATAGCCTACAACTTAATATTTACCGCCCCTTAAAATATATAGCCCCTGCACCTAATGTCCAGCAAATCATACTGATTGCCACAAGATTCAGAAAACTCATCTGAACGTGTCTCCATGCAAGATCAAAAATAACAAGCGCAATTGTGGAGTACACAACCAGTATAATAAAAAGCCAGCTAAACCTTTTTTCTTCCTTATTCCAAAACATATTCTTGTTCCTTTAATCCTGTTATTAATCTTCACGTCTGAACATGATGGTTTCACCAGCTACTACCCGGTCACCAACTTTAACAAGCGGCACCAAATCTCCAGGAAGA
>JAUILB010000018.1 GCA_030432815.1 Alphaproteobacteria bacterium
TCTTTCCAATAAGTGGTGCGCCATCGGCTGTCATTGGCCGGAAGCCAGACCATTCTTTCACCTTCGCCTTATCAGTTTTTAAGCTAAGATCATGGTACATTTCATTAAGAAAACCGTAAAGGTTATCAATACGCTCTTTCGTCAGTGTATCATCAAACCCGGTAAGTTCTGCGGTTCCCGCCACACGTAAAACATTGCCAAGCGGCGTAATCGCAGCGTGAAAGCCATCATCAACGATTGGCATTCTTGGACCACGGTTCCACCCGTCCAATGGTACCGAAATCGAGTAACCTTTGGCGGGCCTTACGGGGATATTGATGCCAATTTTCTTACCCAATGGATAGGAAAAACTACCAGCGCATAACACAAATTTATCGGATATCACATCACCGTGGTCTGTTATCAGTTTTTCTATGGACGGGCCATTTCTGATCACATCTTTGACCGTAATACCATAACGAAACTTAACCCCCAACCTTTCAGCATGTTTTGTCATTTCACAGGTAAATTTATAAGCGTTCCCCGCTTCATCATCCGGAAAGTAAATTCCGCCACAAAGTTCATCCTTTATCGGTTCAAGTGATGGTTCAACGCTTATTACTTCATCCGCATTTAAAATTTGATGACGCATATTATGTTCAGCTAAATGGGTGGCCAGCTTTGCGTATTCTTCCATGCTTTTTTGATCACGGAATATTTTGATGGAACCGGTTTGCAATCCTTCATAATCCAGCTCTAGTTCTTCTCTGAGGTTTTTAAGAATTTTTAATGAATAACAACTTAAGTCAGCACTTTTGTGCATATTGCTGATAAACCTGTCTTCGCTGGAATTAAGCAGAAACCTTATCCCCCAGCCGATAAGCGACGGGATCGCCTTAAGACGGAGTAAGAACCCACTGTGGCTGTTGCCAATATTTTTTAAAACGGTGAACAATATACCTGGCGAATTCCACGGATCCGCCATGGATGGTGTCAACATACCCGCATTGGCAAAGCTGGTTTCAAGTGCAGGGCCGTTTTGCCGCTCGATAACTTCTACTTCATGGCCGGATTTCGCAAGAAAATAGGCACTTGTTACACCAATTATGCCGGCCCCGATAATGGTGACTTTCATTTTTGATACGCTCTTTGTCAAATTTTTAAATCAACATATACCAATAATGAATAGACGTAAATTGATCAACATGTTAACTCCCGGAATGTTTAATTCCGCTAAATTATTTGAAGCAAAAGATATTTCGGTATAACGTTAGAAACGAAAACAACCCTAAAGACCAATATTAAATGAATAACCCAGAGAAAATAAAAACCAAAAATTCGAAACCGATTGATGAAAAAACCGGCGTAGAAGTTGATGTTGATTTTGAGCGGTTTGATCAAAAATTCGATATTTATTGCCGCGCCCTGTGGGATCCGGAGATCAGGTCCGAAAAATCAGACAAATTTTTTGAGGGTTATTATATGCCATACGCCAAGGCGCGCAAAACAGACGGTTTCAGCCAGAAAGACTATGCCTTCAGGAATGCCGCATGGCATGTGAATAATGTGATACGAGACATAGAAAAATCCGGCGAATTCAGAAAAGAAAAACCCGATGAAATTCGAAAAGAAGGATTTTGGGATTACTATACATCACATGATGAGGGATGGCCGGAACCCTACCAATTCGAAAGCCCCGCAGAAGCAACACAGGATCTTAAAAAAGTCGCCGGTTTTTGTGGTGTGGGTGACCTTGGTGTCTGCAAATATGATGAGCGCTGGATGTATAAGTCCATTTTTACGAAACAGGGAAACGGTCAAAAACCACAGGAAATCCCGGATGACATTCCCAATGTGATCGTTACATTGGAACCGATGGATCGCGACCTGATCAGAACAGTCCCATCGGCGCTATCAGGCGCAGCAACAGGGCTTGGTTATACCTTTGACGGCGTGGCCATCATAACACTTGCACAATATATCAGGAATATGGGCTACCGTGCCTATGCAACACTTAATGACAGTGCGCTTTGTATCCCGCTGGCCCTGCAGGCGGGACTTGGGGAAGTTGGCCGTCATGGCATGTTGATTAACGAAAAATATGGACCGCGCTTTCGCATTGGAAAAATCTTCACCGATATGCCGCTCGAAATTAATGAACCCAAAAAACTGGGTGTGGAAGAATTTTGCAATATATGTGACCGCTGTGCTCAGGCATGCCCCCCAAAGGCAATCCCTTTTGATGAACCATCTTACCATGTTCATAGCGAGAGCAACATCCGGGGCGTTAAGAAATGGACCCCGTCCGCAGAAAAATGTTTTAAATTTTGGTGTAATCAGAATACCGACTGCATCATCTGTATTCGTTCCTGCCCCTATAATCGCGATTTTAAGAAATGGTACCACCGCGCATGGCTTAAACTTGCGAAAAGCCCATTGAAGACGCTTGCCCTGAAACTGGATGACTGGTTTATGGACAGGGGCAGACTTAAAACAGGCCATTGGTGGCGTCCGGAAAATAACAAGTGATTGACATTGGAAAATATCATCAACTCGTGGTTTCAAAACATGAAGATCACGGTATTTATCTCGCCGATGGCAGTGAAGAAATATTGCTCCCCAATCAATATCTATCTGAAAACGAAGAAGACTGGCAGATTGGAAAGTATCTGGACGTTTTCGTTTACCTGGATTCAGAAGACAGGCCCGTTGCTACGACTGAAAAACCTGCTGCATGTGTGGGTGAATGTGCCTATCTTCCTGTCATCGGCCAAAGTGGCTTTGGCAGCTTTCTCGACTGGGGATTAAGCAAAGACCTGCTTGTACCATTCAAGGAACAACGCATACCGATGGAAGCGGGCAGGTCCTATGTTGTTTATATTTTTCTTGATAACTCACAACGTATTGCGGCTTCGTCAATGCTTAGTCGGCATTTAAGTGAAATTAATGAAAATGATTTTGAAGAGCGACAGCCGGTGGATTTGCTTATCGCCAGCCGTAGTGATCTTGGGTTTAAGGCCGTAATAGATGGCAGCCATCTGGGTCTAATTCATAATAACGAACTTGTAAGACCTATTAAAATTGGTGAACACATGGAAGGATATATCGGAAAACCACGAAGTGATGGACGTATTAATCTGACCTTGCAAAAACTTGCCTACGAGGTCCGGGACGAATTATCAGATCAGATCCTTGATTATCTCAATCAAAATGGCGGCAGAATAAATCTCACTGATAAAAGCTCTCCCGCTGAAATTAATGCTGTTTTTCATGTTAGCAAATCAAATTATAAAAAAGCACTTGGAAAATTACTCAAGGAAGGAAAAGTTATTTTCCATGAAAAAAGTGTAAGGCTTGCAAAATAGACGGACTATCCAGCATTACGTAAATGGTCAGGGATTATTTTTTTCTCCAGCAATTCAAACATCAGTTCAACAAAAATTGCCAGACATGCAGCTGGAATTGCCCCCTGGAGGATTAGATTGGTATCATTAAGGGCAAGTCCCGTCACAATCGGCTCTCCAAGTCCACCCGCACCGATAAAAGCTGCAAGCGTCGCTGTCCCGATACAAATAACAGTTGCCGTTCTGACGCCGGCAAGAATATTAGGTAGCGCCAGTGGAAAAAGCACATAACGAAGCTGTTGAAATTTTGTCATCCCTATTGCACTGGATACCTTTGCAAGAACAGGATCAATAGTTGAAAGGGCTGTTATTGCACTTCTTAATATAGGCAGCAATGAATATAAAAACAGGGCTGTTATGGCTGGCACTTCCCCTATACCAAGAAGGGGAATCATAAGAGCAAGTAACGCTATTGACGGGATTGTCTGCATAAGTCCCGAAACATAAATCACATAACGGGATAGCTTTTGCGATCTGAATATGAGTAGCGCCAGACTTAACCCTACAACGCACCCAATGCTAAGCGCAGTTAAGGTAAGCTTTATATGGGTAACTGTATTATTTATCAGTGATGAAATTACAGTGTTACCTGCCTGATCTTGCGTGTTGGAAGTTAGTCCTCGTTCGTTTAAAAACTGCTGCGCTACTTCAGCAAATGATTTTTGTTCTATCACCACTTTGGCATTTAGTGCCCTCATTTGTTCATCGCTTAAGATATTTTCAAGCTGCAAAAGTATTTCTCTTGCTCGCGTGGAAAAATCCAATCGTGTTAAAGCCGCACCATAATATTTAGGAAAAAATTCCAGATCATCTTCCAAAAAAACCAACCCGTACCTCTCAACATCACCATCCGTTGTGTAAGCATCGGTAACATCGATTGCACCCTCGTCTATGGCCTTATAGGCCAGTCCATGCTGAATACCGGCGGCATTATGTGTTAGATCATATGTTGACTTAAGGGCTTCCCACCCGTCATCACGGTTTAGAAATTCGTGACTGAAATTCAGTACCAAATCCGGATGTAATTTAAGGTCAGATATTTTAGTAATATTGTTTTGATCACTAAGATGTTTTTTAAGCGCAAGAGCATAAGAATTGTTAAACCCAAATCGCGCAAATATATTTAAGTCCCGCTTATTTAAACCTATATTATAAGAATCTATGGACGTGGTATCTTCCGGTCTTTCATCAGGATCAAAAATAACTGCTGAAATGGTGCCCGTATATTCAGGGTATAAATCAATTTCACCTTCCCGAAGCGCATTATAACAGATCAGGGTACCGCCAAACCCAAACTTCCGTTCCACTGCTATCCCGTTATTTTCTAAAAGCTGGGCCATTATCTCAGCAAGTAAATAATTTTCAGAATCCATTTTACTGCCAATGATTATGGTTTTTTCGTCTGCACGCACGAAAGAACCTGCAAATAGCAAAAACGCTATTCCAACAATAAAAAATAGTCCTGTTTTTGATAAGGTGATTTGAATACCTCTTTATTTCTGCCGTTCAATATCAATTATTTGCAGCTGAGTGTCAACTTAGCGCGGCAGTAGATGTATTCCCGCCAACATGCAGCGTACCGATCCACCTGCAAGTTCGATGGTGGGAATAGTAAGAGGAATAATAGTTGTACTCTGTTCAATAATTGCTATTTGGTCTGCTTTAAGGGCTTCAAATGCCGTCTTTGAAAGGGCCAGTAGCCGCCCTTTATTACTTTGAAGCTCAAGTGCGTTACCGGCAAATCTGGCAATCTGATCATTTGTAAGGGCGATCACGTCCCGACCTGATGTTTCAAACCGTTTAACGATTTCTGATCGCCGTAAAGCATTGGTAATCATATCCAATCCGATCATGACAAAATCCGTCGCAACGCACATCAGAACATTTGTGTGGTAAATGGCTTTCCCTTTTTCATCAAGGGCATCAAATACCATTGGTTCATAACCAAAATGGGTGCAAAACCGTTCAAGCGCCACCGGGTCAGTTCTATTGGATTTGATCGCATAAGCCGTTCTGTCAATATGATCAAGAACCATTGCACCGGTACCCTCAAGAAACAGACCATCCGGCTCAAGCCCTGAATAATCAATTATATCCTGAACACGGTATTCGCTTTTAAGCATTTCTATTACATCATAGCGTCTTTCAAGCCTTCTGTTTTCTGCATACATGGGATAGATCGCAACATGCCCGCCCGGATGCGTTGAGAACCAGTTATTGGGAAAAACGGAATCCGGTGTTTTTGTTCCGGTATCTTCAAAAATATGAACTTTTACGCCCTTATCTTCCAGGGTTTTTGCGGCTTTACTCGCTTCATCATAGGCATCTTTTGCAATTTCATCACGGGAACGTATTATATCCAACTGCTGAAATGCATTATCCTTTGCGGTTTCCTCATTGGGCGAAAAATGATGTGGCCTGATCATAATCACGGAAGCAGGTGCCTGTGCGCTTCTTCGGTCCATCACTTGCTCCCTAGCTTAAGTTCTTTTCCGCCCGCAAGATCATCCCGTACAAATCACGCGGGTCATCAGGATCAGCAAGCATATCCAAATTTGTAAAATGACCAGTTTTTTGAAGCTGATCACGAATATATCTAAGCGCGGAAAAATCTTCTATCGCAAAGCCAACACTATCAAACAATGTGATCTGCTTATCATTTGTCCGCCCTTCCACTTCGCCAGTCATAACCTGCCATAGCTCCTTAACCGGATAATCATCGTCAAGTTGCTGTATTTCACCTTCTATTCGTGTTTGGGGGGTGTATTCGACAAAAATATCCGAGCGAAGCAAAATATCCTTATGCAGTTCTGTTTTCCCGGGACAGTCGCCGCCAATTGCGTTGATATGGACGCCGGCTCCAACCATATTATCGGTCAGGATCGTCGCATACTGCTTATCCGCAGTTACGGTTGTAATAATTTCGGCACCTTCCACAGCAGACTGCTCACTATCGCATTTCACCATTTTAAGCCCTGAATTACTCAAATTTTTGATACAGCGATCAGTTGCTGAACTGTCGATGTCATACAGACGCAAATCCGTAATACCGCAAATAGCCTTGAAGGCAAGTGCCTGAAACTCAGACTGCGCACCGTTTCCGATCATCGCCATCGTTTTTGACCCCTTGGGCATAAGGTATTTAGCGGCCATCGCCGATGTGGCAGCCGTTCTGAGCGCGGTCAGAATTGTCATTTCTGTAAGCATCACCGGATAACCGGTATCCACATCTGCAAGCACCCCAAAAGCGGTTACCGTTTGGAGGCCGTCTTTTGTATTTTTGGGATGGCCGTTTACATACTTAAAACCATAATCATGACCGTCGCTTGTCGGCATTAATTCGATAACACCTTCATTGGAATGGGATGCTATACGAGGTGTTTTATCAAAAAGATCCCACCGTCTGAAATCTTCTTCAAGATATTCGCAGAGCCCGACCAGCACATTTTCAACACCAATTTCCAAAATAATTTTCATCATGTCGTCAACACTGACGAATGGCACAAGGTTTAATTCATTTATTGGTTTATCTAACATTGCCATACCCAATTCATTGGCTAAAAGTTATTAAAAAATCATCTTATTCATACAATTTTTTATAAACAATGGCATTTTTTTATAAAATATGCTCAAAAATATGTAATAATGATACCAGTTTATATAAAAATCGCCAAAAGCGGGGTCAACTTCATGGTCAAATCAAAACAAATATCATCAAAATACATGTATGATAGATTGGACCGGGAACTGATCTCACTGCTGAGGTCTGATGGTCGGGCACCGCTTTCAAAACTTGCTGATATTTTAAAAGTATCGCGCGGTACTATTCAAAACCGTTTAGACCGGTTGACAGAATCCGGGACATTACATGGATTTACAATTCGTGTTCGCGAAGATTATGACCATGATGCCATACGCGCTTTTATGACTATAGCAGTGGTAGGAAAATCGACCTCACAGGTTATCAAACGACTTAGGGGATTACCAGAACTTCAAACACTGCATACAACCAATGGGGCATGGGATCTTGTTGCTGAAATAAAAACAACCAGCCTTTCTGAATTTGACCGCGTTCTACGTGAAGTGCGCATGATCGACGGCGTTCTGAATAGTGAAACCAGTATTCTACTTAGTTCGGTTTAATCTTTCTGTTTGATAACCAGATCGGCAACATATTCATTGGCAGGATCATCCATGAGGACATCTGTTGAATCCGACTGTACAATTTTGCCGGACTTTAGCACAACTATATTATCAGCCAGTTTGATTGCTTCCTCCATATCATGAGTAACCATCAGAATTGTGCGCGATTCTGCCTTCTGAAGTTTTAAAAATTCATCATGAATATAGCTTTTGGTAATAGGATCAAGAGCTGAAAATGGCTCATCAAGTAATAACAATAGTGGATTTAACATCATGGCCCGACACAGGCTGACCCTTTGCTGCTGGCCACCGGATAGCTTATGCGGAAACCTATCCAACAGTTCCTCATGCAAATCAACCAATCCTATAATGTGTTTTGCGCGCTTTTCAATGACTTCGTCGTCCCAACCGTCTAATTTCGCCATCACCGTAATATTTTCATATACAGTCATGTGGGGAAACAGCCCTGCCCCCTGAACCGCATACCCCATTTTTTTACGAAGCGAGGGCAGATCATCATAGTCAATTTTTTCACCATAAATTTCAACTTTCCCGGAAGTCGGAACTGAAAGGCCATTTACAATTTCAAGTAAGGTGGTTTTTCCGCTTCCGCTCTCTCCAACCAGGGCTGTTGTTTTATTCTGATCAATTTTTAAATTAATTTTATCCAATACAGTGACTTCACCATAATTTTTGGAGATATCTTTGAATTCTATTGCAATATTGGACAAAATAAACCCTATGCTCAAAATGTTAATATAAAGGTTGCACCGCCACCGTTAGTTTCAGCCAAACTGACAGAACCGCCATGCGCAATCATAACCTGACGGGTAAGTGCAAGCCCGACCCCCGATCCATCTCTTTTGGTTGTATAAAAGGGCACAAATATTTTTTCTGCAAGTTCTTTTGAAATACCGGGACCATTGTCTGAAACCTCAATTACAATGCGTCCGCGCTTATTAAGTTTGGCCGTAAGCATCACTTTCGCATCCTTTACACCGGTTAAAGCCTGTTCAGCATTTTTTAAGAGATTAATAAGCATCTGTTCCAGCATTTCATTGTCTGCAAGCATTTCAAGATTATCTGTAGACACATCGACATTTATCGCAATATTTTTACTTTCCCAGTCAACCGTCGCAATAGGGACAATTTCTTCAAACTTCTTTTTAATGAGTAACTGTTCTTTTTCTGGGGGTGGCAGCCTTGTGAGGCTTCTGTAGCTTTGCACAAAATGCATAAGGCTGTCTGAACGTCTTGCAACAGTATCTACCGCGCCTCTCACATCTGTCAGATCATCGACCAATTCTGCTTGTCCCTCTGCCCTGTTGATAGCGTCTTCCACCAAATCTGCCGCGGTTTTTGCAAGTGATGAAACCGGTGTAATGCTGTTCATTATTTCATGCGTAAGAACACGCACCAGGTCCTGCCATGCCTTAAGCTGTGCAACATCCAGCTCGCTCTGGATATCCTGTAATGAAATTATCTTTTCCGTTTTACCTGTAGACATAATCTGTGTCGATGCAACCGTCAGGGTTTGCTCCATATCATCACTTCTAAATGTTACCAGATGCCGCTCTCCCGGTTTAATGGTCATCAGTTTCTTTCTGAATTCATCCCCAAATTGGGAAAGGTCGTTAACCTTTGCCACATGGGTTGAGCCAAAAAGCCTTCTTGCCGCATTATTATGGATCATAATACTGCCATCATTCCTTATTGACATCAACGGCACTGGAACATGTTCAATAAGGGCTTTTAAATGTTTTAACTCTTCTTCCTGCTGACCCCGAAATTGCCGGAAGCGTTCCAGAATATCTGTGATCGCCTCGCCCAGTTCAATAAAACCAGCCCCCATACCGGCATGATCAAATTTCTGCCCAAAGTCGCCGTAGCGCATAGCATCCAGAAACCTCGTGAGATCATCATTGGTAAGCTTCACAAACCTTACTATTTCAAAGATTTGAAATAGTGCAATCAGGGTGATTAAAAGACTGGCCGCCAGAAAACCTGGACTGATAACAAGTATTGACAGGCTCGAAACCGTTAAAAACAGCAAAATCAAACGAACGGTAAGAAGTACGCTAAAGCGTTTAAAACCCATGTTTTTCCATCCTTCTGTAAAGCGCGGCACGCGTCAGGCCGAGCTCTTTTGCCGCATGGGAAATATTATAGCGATGCTTTTTCAATGACCTTTCAATCATCAGGTATTCCATTTTCTCAAGATTGAGATCCCCATCAGGAAGAATAAATTCCTCACCACCATTTTCCGTACGCACTGATAATTTATTTTTAACCTCACCCGCACTTGCAGGTTGTTCCTCAAGTGCAAAATCACCCGGCTTAAAATATTTATCCTGGCTAAGGATGACAGCACGTTCGATCGCATGTCTTAGCGCCCTTACATTCCCCGGCCAGGCATATGCCTTGATCGCGGTTAGTGCTTCCGGGGATAAACTTTTTAATTCTCTATCATATTTACGACAATAAAGCCTTATATAATGATTTGCTATTTCTTCGATATCCTCGGGGCGTTCCCTTAACGGCGGCACACTAATTTCGACCGTGTTGAGCCTAAACAATAAATCCTGCCTAAAACGGTCCTCATCATTAAGCTGCTCTTGTGGCAGATTTGTTGCGGCAATAACCCTGACATCAATAGGAACTGATTGATTGGATCCAACCGGCGTAACATGTCTTTGCTCCAGAACGGTCAATAACTTTGCTTGTAGATGAAGCGGCAAATTTCCAATTTCATCCAGAAATAATGTACCGCCAGAGGCGGCTTGAAATCTTCCAACGCGGTCATCTTTGGCATCCGTGAATGATCCTTTTTTATGTCCAAAAAGTTCACTGTCAAAAAGGCTCTCACTAACAGTACCCATATCAACACTTAAGAAGATTTCATCTGAACGGTCAGATAGACGGTGAAGTTCCCTTGCCACCAGTTCTTTTCCAGTTCCGTTTTCCCCAAGAATAAGAACATTGGCATCCGTGGGTGCCGTTCTTTCTATCATTGACTGAATTTCTTTAAGCGCATCTGATTTTCCAATAATTTGCTGACTTCCGCTATCCTCCACTAACGTCCTGTTTGCCTGTTTTAAAGTTGCTGCTTTATTTCTTGTTGTACGAAGTTTTACAGCCGCAGACAACGTGGCGACCACCTTTTCATTCTGCCACGGTTTTGATACAAAATCTGTTGCCCCCATTTTCATGGCCTCAACCGCAATATTGACCCCGCCATGAGCTGTGATCATGATAACAACTGCTTCAGGGTCAATTTTTAAAATTTCACCAAGCCAGTAGAAACCTTCCTCACCTGAACTTTGCCCGGGACCGAAATTCATATCCAGCAATATTGCATCAAAATTTATCTTGCGCATCGACGCAGCTATCTGGTTTGGCTGGTTAATGGTAACCACTTCTGCAAAATGCCTTTTTAGTAATAATTTTCCAGCTACCAGAATGTCTTCGTCATCATCGACGATCAGTATTGCCCCTCTTTTTTCCATTCAAAATCCTAGCCCTGTTAATATTGTCCAGTTTCGCACACATGTGTTCATTTATGGACAGTATATACTGTTCGAAATCGAACAGTAAAGTATAAAATCATTGAATATCAATGGTTTATTTTTTGGCATACTCTTTGCAATATTATTAAACAGTATTAAAAATTAATGATTGTAGAAGAAAAATGACTAAAATGGACAATATTCGAAAACCTCAAGGTGCCCACGCGGGGACTGGCATGGACCGAAAAATTGAAAAGAAGAGAAACCCCCTCAAAATGGCAATGTGGGGTGGCGTCGGTTTAATTGCGGCAGTTGTTCTTTATCTCGTAATTGAAAGCGCAACAGGCGGACGTACCTTTCGTGTTGAAGAAAGTCGACTTGTTGTATCCACAGTTACAAGTGGTGTGTATGAAGACTACATCCCCATTCGTGGCAAGGTAACACCACTGACAACCGTGTTTGTATCTGCAACAGAAGGTGGCCGTGTCGAAAAAATTCTTGTTGAAGACGGTACAATTGTAAAAGAAGGCCAGGAGATTGTTGAGCTTTCTAATCCAACCTTACAAATTCAGGTATTTGAAAATGAAGCGCGCGTTGCCGGTGAACTTAACGCAATGCGCACCCTGGAATTACAGCTTGAACAAAACAGACTTCGTCATATCACCGAAATAACTACACTGGAATATGAAATTCAAAAGCTAACGCGCAATGTGGAAAGGTACCGCACTCTTTATGAACGTGGTAATTTCACAAAAACTCAGTTAGACGAGGCTGAAGAAGACCTTGAATATAAAATCAAGATGCTTGAAGTCACAAAGATGTCTCAGGAAACAGACGCACGCATGCAGGAACAGCAACTTGAACGTTCCCGTCTCGATGCACAAAATCTTGAAAGGAACCTTGCTATAGCAAGAACCAGCCTTGAAAACCTGAACATGAAGGCGCAAATCGAAGGGCAACTTTCGGGTTTTGATCTTGAACTGGGTCAGACCGTCGGTCGTGGTGAAGCCATTGGACAAATTGATGATCCATATAACTTTAAACTGGAAGTTCAAATCGATGAATTTTACCTGAACCGTGTCGATCTTGGTCAAACAGGTGTATATGTTCGCCCGGGTGATAATGCGGAATTCCCGATGCGCATTAAGAAAATATATCCGGATGTGCAGAATAACCAATTTAAAATAGATTTGGTTTTCACAGAAGAGCAACCGGAAGACATACGCCGCGGTCAAACACTTCAATCGAAATTAACATTGGGCGATTCTTCCGAAGCCATCCTCATTCCATACGGCGCATTCTATCAGGATACGGGTGGTAGCTGGATCTTTGTTGTCAGTGACGACAACGAATTTGCAGTTAAACGCAATATCCGACTTGGACGCAGAAACAATAATTTTATTGAAGTGATTGATGGTCTTCAGGTTGGTGAGCGTGTGATTACATCACCATACACCAGCTTCATGGATATGGATCGCTTAAAACTCACAGAAGATTAATTCAAACGAATAATAAAAATCAAAGGACTAAAAATGTTAAAATTACAAGATCTAACAAAAGCATATCGTACCGACGAAGTGGAAACGGTGGCGCTCAATAATGTAAATATTGAGATAGAGCATGGTGAATTTGTTGCGATTATGGGGCCATCAGGTTGCGGCAAATCAACACTTCTTAATATTGTTGGCATGCTTGATACGCCAACGAGCGGGCATTATTTCTTCAACGGTGAGGATGTTGCCGGTTATTCTGAATCACAGCTTGGCGTTATCAGAAAGCAGCATATTGGTTTTATCTTCCAAAGCTTTAATCTGATTGACGAACTTTCTGTATTCGAAAATATAGAACTGGCCCTTCTTTATCATGATATTCCCGCCAGTGAGCGCAAGGAACGTGTTGCAGCCGTTATGGACAAAGTGGGAATTGCCCACCGCGCAAAACATATGCCAAGCCAGCTTTCAGGTGGTCAGCAACAACGTGTGGCTGTCGCCCGTGCTGTTGTCGGCAATCAAAGCATGATCCTTGCTGACGAACCCACCGGTAACCTTGATACCGCACATGGTCAGGAAGTCATGGAAATGCTTCAAAAACTGAATGAGGAAGGCACAACGATCGTAATGGTTACACATAGTCCTTCACATGCTGACTATGCACGGCGCACCATTAATCTGCTTGATGGTCATGTCGTTACAGAAAGTATGAGGGCATAACTTTTACCAAGGGGAAGGTCATGGGAATAGGGAAAGAAACGGAAGAGAAATGCTCTATACCAATTATCTTATAAGCGCTTGGCGCAATATTTTTAAACACCCACTATTCAGTGCCATAAATATTTTTGGTCTGGCTATTGGGTTGACGTCATGCATTTTAATCGCATTATTCGTGCGCGATGAAATTTCATATGACAGTTTCTGGCAAAAAGCTGAAAATATTTATCGTACCCATATCACTTTTTCCGTTCCTGGGCGCGACCCTATGTATATTGCAATGGCCCCAGGTCCAATTATGCATGCTTTAAAAAGGGATTATCCACAGGTTGAGTATGCCACTCGTATCTCCATTCAGGAACCAACGATCATAGTTGATAATCAGTATTTCGTTGATTTTATTACATTAGCCGATCCTGAATTTACTGAAATTTTCGAACTGAATGTCATTTCCGGCGATGTATCCCAGGCATTAAACAGTACCAGTAGCATCATCTTAAATGAGACACTCGCACAAAAATATTTTGGCCAAGGGAATGCTGTAGGCCAGACACTGACCATTGATTTTGATATTTTTAAAAAAGATTATGTTGTTGCTGCTGTAATTGAGGATATGCGCAAAAACAGCATGGTTCAGGCTGAAGCAATCATCGCCATCGACGAGCCAGCCTGGATCGATCAGCCCTATATGTTTGATGCATGGTTTTCGACAAATTCACAGTTATTTTTTACTGTTCCTTCGGGCACGTCAATAGATAGTTTGGCGAACACACTTCCGGATTTTGTAAACAGGAACTTCCCAAAATTACCCTTTGGTGGTGAAGATATAAAAACATCTGATATGATTTCCATGGAATTCATGAATATTCAGGATCTTCATCTCAATGGAAATAGTGACGGTGAGTATCATGAAACTGGCAACAAAAACACCGTAATTGTCTTCGCAACTGTCGCAGCATTAATTTTATTTATAGCCGCGATCAATTTTATGAATTTAAGCACCGCACGCGCCAGCAGCAGGGCAAAAGAAGTTAGTCTTCGCAAAGTGATGGGGGCTTCTCGTAAAGATCTGATTATTCAGTTTTTAGGTGAATCCATTTTGCTCACTCTTATGGGTATGCTTATCGCACTGACACTCGTGGAATTGGCATTACCCGTTTATAACGATGCGCTTGGCAAAGAACTTGGCATTAACTATGGGTCAAACGATTTGCTTTACATTTTCGGACTGGCGACAATTGTTGGTATCCTTGGTGGTGCCTATCCAGCCTTTATACTTTCGCACTTCAGACCGGCAGAAACGCTTAAGGCCAATAAATCAGCGGAAACCAAAGCATCAGTAAAGTTAAGATACGCTTTGGTTATATTGCAATTTTCGGTTTCGATCGCACTATTTGTTTCAACAGCCGTTGTTTATGGACAGATGCTTTATGCCAAAAACAAGGACCTTGGTTATAACAAGGAAAACGTTCTCGCGGTTAAGGAAATCTATCGCGATGTCGTGCTGGAAAAGCTTGATTTACTTGTAGATGAAATAGAACGCATGCCTGGAGCCATAGCCGTTTCATGGTCAAATTTTATGCCGGGCAATTCAAATAACAATAATACGATAGTACACACGGAAGGTCAGTCCACCGAAGATGGTATCCTGCTTGGCAGCCGTACTATTGGATACAATTATTTCAGTACTTACGAAATACCTTTGATCGCCGGACGTGATTATGTCAGGGGACGTGACCGCGCTGTGATGACAGACGATCTTCGGGCGGGGAATTTTTATACCGGCTCGTTGGTGGTAAACGAATCTGCTCTGGGACGGCTCAATCTTGGGACGGCAGAAGAAGCTATTGGAAAAGTGGTTTATGTAGGTGCCGGTCAACCGGAAGAAAATCTCACGGCCACTTATGAAATTATCGGCGTTGTACCAGATATTCACTTTGACAGTTTGAAGCTAACTATTCGGCCTGAGATTTACGATCTGGAACCGGAATATGGATCAGTCCTATCCGCGCGTTTTAACGGGGATCCAAACGTTTTTGTTGAACAGGTCAAGCAGCTATGGGAACAGCAAATTCCCAGTATTCCTTTTGATTACGACTTTATTACGGACGCTGTTGCAAAACAATATAACGCTGAACAGGGGCAGGCAAATATGTTTGCCGCTTTTTCGGGGCTTGCAATCTTAATTGCCTGCCTGGGACTATATGGCCTTGCCAGTTTCACAGCGGACCGCCGAACCAAGGAAATTGGTATACGAAAAGTGATGGGCGCAAGTGTATTTGATGTTGTGAAACTATTAGTATGGCAATTTTCAAAACCAGTGCTTATCGCCAACCTGATCGCATGGCCCGTTTCTTATTACGCCATGAGCATATGGCTTGAAAATTTCGTCTATCGCATCGAAGCATTTTTCATCATCGGATTCTGTCTGATAGCCGGAATAGCAGCATTACTTATTGCATGGGGCACTGTTGCAAGTAACAGCATGCGCGTTGCAAGTGCAAACCCGGTAAAGGCGCTTAGATATGAATAGGGATATATAGAATGATATTGACCAACTATATAAATACCGCCTGGCGTAATATTTATAATCATAAATTATTCAGCGCTATCAATATACTTGGTCTGGCAATCGGCCTTGCAGCATGCATGCTGATCGCTTTGTTCGTTCGTGATGAACTTTCATATGATAAATTCTGGGCAAATTCGGACAATATTTACCGGATGCATCAAACATTCCTGCCCACAAGCCGCCCACCTATGGTTTTTGCGATGGCCGCGGGACCAATTTATCATGCGTTGGCTAAAGATTTTCCTGAAATTGAACAAGTTGCAAGAATTTCAAATAAAAGAACAACCGTCATTCAAAATAACAACTTTTTTGAAGAAACAGTCAGCCTGGTTGATCCGGAATTTATAAACATTTTTGATTTCAACCCCGTTGCAGGGGATTTAAACAATGCTCTGACGAACCAGAATGGACTTATTTTAAATCAAAGCACAGCGGATAAATTTTTCCCAAAAGGAAGTGCGGTCGGGCAAGCTCTTACATTAAATATCGATGTTGTGGAACGTGAATATGTCGTCAAGGCCGTTATCGAAGATATCCCGGAAAACAGCCAGCTAAATTTACAGGCAATGATCCCTATCGTCGAAGAAGACTGGGAAATTTTTGAATGGCAATTCGCAAGCTGGTTTTCTGTAAACACCCAGATATATTTTACCTTAACACCGGGTACGGATATAGACGAAATAAATAACCGTATGCCGGCCTTCATTGATCGTAATTTCCCACGTGAAAGTGGTGGCAATATCGTTTCAAGCTTCGTGGAACTTAATTCATTAAATGTTGAAGATCTTCATTTAATCGGACCAAGTAACGGCGAATATCGTGACAAAGGAAGTATGGCGACCGTCCTTACCTTTTCAGCAGTGGCTGTTCTCATATTAATCATCGCAAGCATCAATTTTATGAACCTAAGCACAGCACGTGCAAGCCAGCGTGCAAAAGAGGTAAGCTTACGCAAAGTCGTTGGCGCTTCACGAAAAAATCTGGTGGTACAGTTTATTGGTGAATCCATTTTTATTACTTTATTTGCCTTGTTCCTGTCGCTAGTGATCGTAGAGCTTGGCTTGCCTGTTTATAATGAAATCATAAATAAGGAACTGGCATTTAACTATGGATCAATAGATCTTGCATATGTGGTTTTACTCGCTTTGTTTGTTGGTGGGATTGGGGGAATTTATCCCGCCTTTATCCTGTCCGGTTTTCGTCCGGCAGAAGTACTCAAAGCGAACCAGTCAGGTGAAATGGGATCATCCGTAAAATTACGTGCAGCACTTGTTATTTTCCAGTTTGCCGTATCCATTTCACTTTTTGTATCCACAGCCGTTGTGTATGGACAGATGGTTTATGCAAAAAATATTGAACTTGGCTTCGATAAAGATAATCTGCTGGTCATTAACAATCTGTACCGTGATGCTGCGGACGACAAACTCGCCTTACTTCTTGAAGAATACAGACGCCTTCCCAATGTTGTAAATATAGCATCGTCAAATGATGCACCAGGTGTTCCAACAGAAAATAATACCGGTCTTCGCACACCGGACATGCCGGCAACTGAAAATCTGCTGATAGGTACGCGGATGATCGGTTATGACTATTTTGAAACCTATGACATCAATTTCCTTGCTGGCAGACCATATAGCCGGGATATGAATGATATACGTGCTGAAACAGATGACATTCGTGCCGGTAACGGTCATGTCAGTTCCCTGATTATCAATGAAACAGGTATTGCAAAATTTGGCTTTACAAGCCCCGACGATGCTTTGGGTAAAATCCTTTACCGTGGTGTCGGGGATGAGAGTGAAAATCTAATACGCGAATACCAGATTATAGGCGTCATTCCGGATATACATCTGGACAGTTTGAAAAAAGAAATCAGACCTGAGATATATGAATTATATCTTGATCATGCACAATATATCACTATTCGATTTACCGGTGATCCGATGGCAATGGTGGATCAGGTACGCGCCGTTTGGGAACGCGAAGTGCCAAGCATTGCTTTCGATTATGATTTTGCCAACGATAATCTTGAACAACAATATAAAACCGAACAGGGTGAAATGACAATGTTCGCTTCATTCTCCGCACTCGCAATTTTTATTGCGTGTTTGGGACTTTACGGACTAGCCAGCTTCACCGCCGAACGCCGCACCAAGGAAATTGGGGTTCGCAAAGTCATGGGGGCCACGGTTTATGACATTGTTAAACTGCTAGTGTGGCAATTTTCAAAACCGGTTATTGTTGCAAACCTTATTGCATGGCCCGTTTCTTTCTATGCCATGTCCATATGGCTGCAAAGCTTTGTTTACCGAATTGAGGACATTTTCATTATTGGATTTTGTGCCATCGCGGGCGTTGCCGCCCTGCTGATTGCATGGGCAACC